>DATJAA010000365.1:0-4416 GCA_035516815.1 Acidimicrobiia bacterium
CAGGCGCTCGCGATGCTCGACTACGACGCGTTCCGCGCGGAGCAGGCCGAAGCCCGCGCCGACGGCCGCTACCTGGGCGTCGGCGTGTCCAACTACGTCGAGCCGTCGACGCCGGGCCTCGGGTACTACGGCACCGAGGCCGCGACGATCCGAATCGAACCTTCGGGCGCCGTCAACGTGTACATCGCGGGCGGCTCGACGGGTAACAGCATCGAGACAACTGTGGTCCAGCTCACCGCGGACGCGCTCGGCGTGAACATCGACGACGTCAATACGATCCAGGGCGACACCGCGGTCACCGGCTTCGGGGCCGGCGCGGCCGGGAGCAGGAGCGGATCGATGACTGCGGGTGCGGTGCGCGAGACGGCAACCATTCTTCGCGAGCGCCTGCGCGCCATCGCCGCGCACAAGCTCGAAGCCGCGGTCGACGACATCGAGTTGGCCGGCAGCCGCGCGAGTGTTCGCGGCACGCCGTCGATCGGCATCGCGCTCCGCGAGCTGGCCGCGGTGGCGTATTTCGAGCCGTTCTCACTGCCGCCCGGCATCCCCGCCGGCCTCGAGGCGAGCGCGCGCTACACCGCGCAGGCTCCCGTCATCTGGGTCAACGCAACCCACGTCTGCACCTGCGAGGTCGACGTTGCCACCGGTGGAGTCACGCTCTTGCGCTACATCGTGAGCGAGGACTGCGGGCCGATGATCAACCCGAACGTCGTCGAGGGCCAGATCGCGGGCGGCGTGGTCCAGGGCATCGGGAATGCCCTCTTCGAGAACCTCGCGTACGACGACGACGGCAACCCGGTCGCGACGACGTTCGCCGACTACCTCGTACCGAGCGCGGCGGAAGTACCGATGCTCGAGTTCGGCCATGTCGAGACGCGGAGCCCCGGACCGGGGGGCTACAAGGGTGTGGGAGAAGGTGGCGCGATCGGCGCGCCGCCGGCCGTCGTCAACGCAGTGGCCGACGCGCTCTCGCCGTTCGGGATCAATGTGACGCGCCTGCCCGTGACCCCGCCGAGCATCGTGGAGCTCCTCCACGGAGAGGTGCGCCGATCATGACCGACGTGTCCTACGACCCGTACGACGTGGCCATCAACGCCGACCCGTATCCGGCGTTCCGCCGGCTGCGCGAGGAGGCGCCCCTCTATCACAACGCGCAGTACGACTTCTTCGCGGTCAGCCGCTACGACGACGTCGAGCGCGGGCTCAAGGACCGCGAGACGTACATCTCCGGTCGCGGCGCGATCATCGAGCTGATCAAAGCCGACCTCGAGATGCCGCCCGGCGTCATCATCTTCGAGGACCCGCCCGTGCACACGGTGCACCGCGGGCTGCTGTCGCGCGTGTTCACCCCGAAGAAGATGAACGCGCTGGAACCGCGCGTGCGCGAGTTCTGCGCGGCCAGCCTCGATCCACTCGTCGGCGCCGGCCGGTTCGACTTCGTCACCGATATCGGCGCGCAGATGCCGATGCGCGTGATCGGCATGCTCCTCGGGATCCCGGAGCAGGACCAAGAGGCGATCCGCGAGCACGTCGACGCTTCGATTCGCACCGAGGCAGGCGAACCCATGAGGAGCTCGATCGACGCGATCCTGAGCGGGGAGATCTTCGCCGACTACATCGACTGGCGGGCGCAGCACCCGTCCGACGATCTGATGACCGAGTTGTTGAACGCCGAGTTCGTCGACGTGACGGGGACAACGCGCCGGCTCACTCGCGCCGAGATCCTCACCTACGTGACCGTCATCGCCGGGGCGGGCAACGAGACGACCACGCGGCTCATCGGGTGGAGCGGCAAGGTGCTGGCCGAGCACCCGGAGCAACGGCGTGAGCTCGTCGCGGACCCGTCGCTCGTCCCGAACGCGCTCGAGGAGCTGTTGCGGTTCGAGCCACCCGCGCCGCACGTGGCGAGGTATGTCGCACGCGGGGTACAGCTCTACGGCCAAGAGGTGCCCGAGGGCAGCACGATGGTGTTCCTCGTCGGATCGGCGAACCGCGACGATCGACGCTTTCCCGACGGCGACCGGTTCGACATCCACCGCAACGCAGGCCAGCACCTGACGTTCGGGTTCGGCACCCATTTCTGCCTCGGCGCCGCGCTCGCCCGGCTCGAAGGTCGTGTCGCGCTCGAAGAGGTCCTCAAGCGGTTCCCGGAGTGGGAGGTCGATTGGTCGGGCGCCAAGCTTTCCCCGACCTCGACGGTACGCGGGTGGGAGACGCTTCCGGTCGTGACGCCGTGACCGTCGGAGAGCAGCGCCGGAAGTACGACAGCCCGGTGCGCCGCCGGCAGGCGGCCGAGACGCGCGAGCGCATCATCTCCGCGGGCGCCGACCTCCTGCACGGCTTTCCGGTCTGGAACTGGCGGGCGCTGACTGTACGCGGTGTCGCCGAACGGGCGGACGTGAACGAGCGCACCGTGTACCGCTACTTCGCGAGCGAAGGCGAGCTCCGCGACGCGGTGATGGCCCGTCTGGAGGTGGAAGCCGACGTCGTCCTCGAGGGCCTCGCGCTCGAGGACATCCGCGATCACACCGCGCGGATCCTCGAGTACGTGTCGTCGTTCCCGCTCCAGTCGCGCGCACCCGACGACCCGACTCTCATGGCCGCGCACCGGCGCCAGCGCGTGGCGCTGCTCGCAGCCGTCTCCGAGCGCGCCCACGACTGGCCGCACACCGACCGCGCGATTGCCGCCGCGATGCTCGACGTGCTGTGGAGCGTCGCGTCGTACGAACGACTCGTCGTCGACTGGGATCTCGACCCGCGGGAAGCGATCAAGGGCGCGACCTGGGTGATCGGACTCGTCGAAGGCGCCATCCGCGCCGGCGATCGCCCGCGCCCGTGAACGGAGAACCGCCGATGGATTCCGACTTCGATTCGGTCGACTACTTCCGCACCCGGTCGCTCTACCAGAACCCCTACCCGTACTACGAGTACCTCCGCGCGCACGGACCCGTGTGGCGCGAGCCGCACTGGGGTGTCGTCATGATCACCGGCTTCGAGGAAGCCATGGAGGTGTACAACGACGCGGCGACCTTCTCGTCGTGCAACACGGTGAGCGGGCCGTTCGTGAAGTTCCCGGCCGAGCTCGAAGGCGACGACATCAGCGCGATCATCGAGCTGCACCGCGACGAGTTGCCGTTCAGCGATCAGTTGCCGTCGTTCGATCCGCCGAAGCACACTGCGCACCGCGGGTTGCTGCTCCGGCTGATCACGCCGAAGCGCCTGAAGGAGAACGAGGAGTTCATGTGGCAGCTCGCCGATCACCAGATCGACGAGTTCGTCGCGCGGGGCGAGTGCGAGTTCGTGCACGAGTACGCAAACCCGTTCACTCTCCTGGTCATCGCCGACTTGCTCGGCGTTCCCGAGGCCGACCACGAAGCGTTCCGGGAGGAGTTGCAAGGCCATCGGCGCCCCACCCGCAAGAGCAACGACGGCGCCTTGGCGCACAAGCCGCTGGAATTCCTCTACGAGCGGTTCACGGCTTACATCGAAGAGCTCCGGCGCGAGCCGCGTGACGACGTCATGTCGGGTCTCACCACCGCGACGTTCCCCGACGGATCGACACCCGACGTGCACGACGTTGCCCTCATCGCGGCGAACTTGTTCTCCGCCGGCGGGGAGACGACGGCGCGCCTGCTGGGCTCCGCCGTACAGCGCCTCGGAGAGGATCCCGACCTCCAACGGCTCCTGCGCAACGAGCGGCACCGCATCCCCGATTTCATCGAGGAGATGCTGCGGCTGGAGAGCCCGATCCAGGGTGAATTCCGACTGGCCCGCGTCCGCACGACGGTCGGCGGCGTCGACATCCCCGCGGGCACGACGGTGATGGTGCACAACGGCGCCGCGAACCGTGACCCTCGGCACTTCGAGGCGCCGGCCGAGCTTCGCCTCGACCGAACCGACGGCCGCCATCACCTCGGGTTCGGTTTCGGCATCCACACATGTGTCGGAGCACCGCTCGCGCGGGCCGAGGCGCGCGTCAGCCTCGAGCGGATCTTCGACCGCATGGCCGACATAGGGATCTCGGAGCGCGAGCACGGCCCGGCCGGGGCCCGTCGCTACGAATATTCGCCGATCTACATGCTGCGCGGTCTCGACCGCCTGCACATCGAGTACACGCCGGTGGCCGCGCGATGACCCCGCCCACCGTGCTCGATCCCGAGGTCGCGTCGGCCGCCGCGCTGGTGCCTTTCGACGCGCTGAACACCGAGATCCTGGCGACGCTGCGCGCCGCGCTCGCTGTCGATCTTCCGCCGTCCGAGACGGTCGACCGGATCGACCACCGCGTGCCGGGCGACCCTGCCGTGCCGCTGCGGGTGCACCGTACGAAGGGGGCGAGCGACGTGCTGCCGTGCGCGTACTCGATGCACGGCGGCGGCTACGTGCTCGGCTCGAACTCCTTCGACGACCCGCAGTTCG
>DATJAA010000366.1:0-2463 GCA_035516815.1 Acidimicrobiia bacterium
CGTCCGGATCGGTCGATAGGCGCTGGGAACGCGATTCCAACGGCGGGGTGGGGTGAAGGACGCTGTCGGCCGAGGTGGGAACGTGAACGATTGGGACCTCACATTCGAACGCAGTGAGCTCGACGACGGTGTCGTGCTCGCAGTGCGCGGTGAGATCGATGTCGCCGTCGCGGCGCGGTTCGGCCAGGAGCTTTCGGCCCTGGGTGAGGCGACACGGGGCAAGGTAATCGTCGATCTGTCCGCAGTCGGCTTCATCGACTCATCGGGGATACGCGAGTTGCTGAACGCGCAGCGCCGTCTGCAGTCGACGGGTGCGGAGCTCGTCCTGCTCGCGCCGTCGGCGCCATGCCGGCGAGTTCTCGAAGTGAGCGGTGCGTCGGTCGAGTTCGCCATCTTCGACACTCTCGGTTGACCGCGCCCCGTCCGCCGCGGAACGGCCGGACCGTGCACCGGAACGGCCGCGGCGAAAAGCCCGGCCGTTCCGGTTGTCTCACTGTCGAAGCGGGTATCCAACCGCGCAGACGATGACGGCCAGGAGACGGTCCGTGGCGAGAGCAAGTGTGGTCCGAGGGTCCGGGTCGAGGTCAGAACACGATGCGCGGCCGCGAGCGCATCAACAGTGACCGGTGGGGGATGCGCCGATGGGTCCGCGGCCCGGACCGGCACGCCGTGTACGACGCGTCGCGCGAGGAGGCGCGCGTGAGCGCCTGCATCGCGGTAACGTCGATGAATTGGCATTGGACGGAGCGGCGTCCTCCACGGTGACACCGGTCCAGGAAGTGGACGCCGTGCCCACGATCCGCATATCACTGCCACAAGCTGCGGCGAGTCCGGCCGAAGCGCGGCACCTCGTCAGCACGTTCGTCGCCCAGAACCACGCACTGAGCAATGCCGGCGTCGCGCTGCTGGTGCTCAGCGAGCTCGTGACGAACGCAGTCCTGCACGGTGCCGAGCCGATCGAAGTCTGCGTCGACCAGCATGCGGAGACGCTGCGGATCGAGGTGTCGGACGGTGGACAGATACGCGACGGGAGCGGCCCGCGGCCACGGGCACGTGACGATCATCGGCCCGGTGGCCGCGGACTGCACATCGTGAACTCGCTCGCACGCAGCTGGGGCACGATGAGCGGCGAGCGCGGGACGACAGTGTGGGCCGAGATCGCGCTGACCGACGACACCGGCGGATGACTCGAGAGTGCTGAGCGTCAGCTCGCGACCTCACGCCGGACCTCGCGGGGATCCTTGTCGGAGCGCACGCCGAGGAAGGTCGGGTGCCGTATGTTGCCGGCCGCCGTCCACTCGGTGAAGCGAACCTCGACGACCAGATCCGGATCGACGAACCGGACGCCCTTCGGGACGCGACCTGCAGCGAACGGGCTGTCGTCGCGTGCCGTGCGCGTGAAGTGCCGGGCGAGCTCGTCGATGACCGGTCCGGAAAGCCCGCTGCCGACCTTGCCGGCGTAGTGCAGTAGGTCCCCGTCGTAGTACCCGACGAGCAGCGAGCCGATGCTCCCGGTCCGGCCCTTCTCGCCCGGTTGCCAACCACCGACGACGAACTCCTGGCGCTGCTGATTCTTGAGCTTCACCCACGCCGGCGAGCGCCGGCCCGGCTCATAGCGCGAGTCGAGTCGTTTGGCGACCACTCCTTCGATGCCGAACTGCCGGCTCACCGCGATCGTCGTGCTTCCGTCCCCCTCCTCGTGCGGAGGCGCCTGCCACGAGCCACCGGCCAGGTCGAGCGAACGCAGGAGCGATCGCCGTTTCGCGTACGGTTCATCCATGGTCGAATGCCCGTCGAGCCACAAGAGGTCGAAGAGCACGTACGTGACCGGAACCTCGTTCGCGAGGCGGCGAATCGTCGAGTCGGCGTCGACGTGCATCCGGCGTTGTAACCGTTCGAAGCTCGGACGACCGGACTCGTCGAACGCGACGATCTCGCCGTCGAACACCGCGTCGCGCGTGCCCAGTGCCTCGCCGAGCCGGCGTAGCTCGGGATAGCGGCGCGTCACGTCGTTCCCGTTACGCGTGACGAGCCGGATCCGCCCGCCGTCGACGTATCCGATCGCGCGGATACCGTCCCACTTGAGTTCCCACGCCCAGCCTTCGCCGGTTGGAGGCTTGGTTCCGAGCGTCGCAAGCATCGGTCGGAGGTCGTTCGGCGGCGTGGAACGCGTCGGGTCCTCGGGCGGGTCCATGCGGTGGATCATCCATTGGTTCCCGCGGGTACGGAACAGGACGTACTTCCCGTGCACGCGCTCTCCCTGCAGGGTGACCATGACCTCACGCTCGCCCCACTTGTGAGTCTCGAACGTCCCGGCGTCCCACACACCCATCGACCCGCCGCCGTATTCGCCCGCGGGGATGGTGCCCTCGAAATCGAGGTACTCGAGCGGATGGTCTTCGGTCTGGACGGCGAGATGGTTTCGCTTCGGGTCGACGGGGATCCCCTTGGGAACGGCCCACG
>DATJAA010000367.1:0-6860 GCA_035516815.1 Acidimicrobiia bacterium
TCCATTGACCGACGCAGGCCTTCATCGTTTACGTGAAGATGATTTGGCCGCCTGCTGCTTTCTCGTAGAACTCGCCTACGGTGATGATGTCGGAGACCTGGTCGATGAAATCGTCCTTGGTGAGGTGGAACATGTCGACGCTCGCCTGGCAGGCGTAGAGACCGGCTCCCGTATCCGCGATCATTTCGATGAACTCGGGGATCGACGGGATGTCGAGCGCATCCATCTGGTGCGACATGTAACGCGTCATGACGCTCGACATGCCGGGGAAGCCGCCGAGCCAGGTTGCGAGATGGAGGCCGGGGTTGCCGACGGTCGCGACCTTGATGTGCTCGTGGTGCTTCTTGTGGATCGCGTCGAGGCCGAAGAACGTGAAGAACAGGTTCGCTTCCATGCCCTCGGCGCGTGCGCCGTTGGCCATGATGAGGCCCGGATAGATGCCTTCGAGCGAGCCTTTACTCACGATGATCGACACCTTTGTGATCGGTTCGTTGCCCATCGCCGTCCCTCCTAGATGCAGCCGCGGGGCTTGGGAATGCCGGCGATTTTCGCGGCGGTCTTCGCGGGGCCCTTCGGGAACAACTCGTAGAGCTCTTTGATGCTCACGCCCGAGGTTTTGCCCAGTACACGCACCGTTGGGCCGGTGCCTGTTTCGGCGTACTCACGCCGCATGAACCGGATGACCTGCCAGTGCTTGTCGGTGAGTTCGTCGATGCCTTCGCGTTGTGCGATCTCGGGTGCCATGTCCTCGCTCCACTGGTCGGGATCGAGGAAGAAGCCTTCGTCGTTCAGTTTGACCGAGTGGCCGGCCACCGTCGTCGTCGTCATTGCGCACCTCCGGATGTCATGGTTGCCTTCCCAGCGGTCGGCATCGCCGAGTGGATGCCGGGGACGTCGCGGCCGGGCAGGACGACGTGCCAGTAGAACCACTGGAACATCAGCTTCCCGAGGTGGTTCGACCGCGACTCACGCATGAGCGGCAGGCCGATCCGCGCCGGGTAGTGGCCGGGCACGGGTTCCTGCTCGTAGTTGAAGTCGATCAGCATCGCCTTCTTGAATCCCGTCTCGATGAAGCAGTTCGCGTGGCCGTCGTACGACCCGTCGAGCGGCTCGCCGGCGAGGTAATGCGCGATGTTCTCGACGAGGACCTCGCCTTCGAAGTGCGTGACGCTGCCAGCTTTCGACGCGGGGACGTTCGCGGCGTCGCCGAGCACGAACACGTTCGGCTTGGCCTTGGCCTGCAAGGTGTGCTCGTCGCACGGCACGAAGTCGAGCTCGTCGCCCAGACCTGGTGAACGGCCAACGTACGCCGCGCCGCCGTGCAGCGGGACGACGACGGCGAGGTCGAAAGGCACCTCGCGACCGTCGTACGACACGAGCTTGCCGGCTTTGCCGTCGACCTCGCCGGTGTTGAACTCCGTGACGAGCTCGACGCGCTTTTCGTCGAGCAGCCCGCCGAGCGTCTTCGACGCCGTTGGCTTCGTGAACGCGCCGTCGAGCGTCGTCACGTACGTGATCGTGACGTCGTCGCGTACGCCGCGCTCGTGGAAATACCAGTCGGCGAGGAAGCAGAACTCGAGCGGAGCGACTGGGCACTTGATCGGCATGTCGACGACGTTCACGACCAGTCGTCCGCGATCGAACCGTGCGAGCGCGCGCTCGAGCGCGACCGCGCCCTCGAGGTCGTAGAAGGTGAACACGCGTTCTCGCCACCCGGCGTCGGTCAGCCCCTCGGTCTCCTCGGGAACGAGCCGGGCGCCGGTCGCGACGACGAGGACGTCGTACTCGAGTTCTCGGCCGCCGTCCAGCTCGACGACATCACGTTCGAGATCGACGTGGTCGATCGGGGAGCACACGTAGTCGATGCCGGCGTGCAGCTGGCCCGCGCGGCTGCGTACGATGTCGACCTCGTGTGCGAGCCCGAACGGCACGAACAGGAGCCCGGGCTGGTACACGTGGCGGTCGTCCTGGGCGACGACTGTGATCCGAACGTCGTCGACGTCGTAGCGTGCGCGGAGCCGGTTCGCGGCGAGCGTGCCCCCTGTGCCGGCCCCGAGGACGACGATCTGGTGCGTCATCCCTTCCGCCTCAGCTCGCCTTCGCGACCCGAAGCGCCGCGAACTCGCGGTACGCGTCGAACGCGCGCGGGGCCCAGACGCTCGCCGGCCCGCCACCCATCAAGAGCGCGACGCCGAGCACCTCGGCAACTTCGTCTTCGGTCGCGCCGAGCCGGGCCGCGGCGCTGGCGTGGTACGCGATGCACCCGTCGCACTCCTTGACGACCGCGATCGCGAGCGCGATCAGCTCCTTCGTCCGCGCCGGGACGACGCCGTCGGCGACCGCGGCGCGGTGCATCTCTGCGAAGCCCTTCCAGGCGTCGGCGCCGAGATGGCGCAGTGACCGTGTCGGTTCCTTGAGGTCCTCGATGACCTGGCTGTAGTGCCCCATCTTCGCCCTCCTGGTGCGATGCACATCCTGGATCGGGACAGCCCCGACGGTACGGACGCGTGCCCGTGTTGCCGAGAGCCGAAGGTCCCGACTTGGCCGGGCCCTGCGGCCACGACGCGGCGAATCACCTTGGCGCGGGCGACCGTGGAATACCTCTGGGGTCTCGTGGTTGGACGCCTACAGCACCGATGTCACCGCGAGGTAGTCGCCCGAGCTGTGAGATCTCGTTTCAACGGCGAATGCAGGACTCTCATCAACAGCGCGTGCGGCGAGCGACGCGCGTTCGAAAGGGCCAGGTTGGGCGCTTGTGGAGCAAACGCGAGTGTGACAAGCCAACCGCGAGAACGTTGTGATCGTGACAACGCGCGCCCGGCAGGATTCGAACCTGCGACCCACGGCTTAGAAGGCCGTCGCTCTATCCAACTGAGCTACGGGCGCGGGGCTTGAAGAAGACCCGGAAGAAAGCTACCCGAGCCGTGCCGTAGATCCCGCGGGAACGATCTCCGGCGGTGTGCGGATGAAGTGTCGGTACGCCGATGTGACTGCGGCGGAAGGATTTGTCGGAGGGCGTGACTGTGGTCATCGACGTCATCCTCGCGAGGGGCACCTCGTAGTTTAGGGTCGCGAGATGGCCGCGAATCTCGGTTCCTTCGTTCTCCGCTTCGATCTTCGTGCCCCCGATTTCGGCGCGCCGACAGGCGACTTGTATGCCACCGCGCTCGACATGGCGGCCTGGGGAGAGGAGCACGGGTTCACGGCCGTCGTCGTGTCGGAGCACCACGCGGCCGACGACGGGTATCTTCCCTCTCCGATCGTCATGGCGGCCGCGATCGCCGCACGGACGAAGCAGATCGCGATCAGCGTCGCGGCGCTGCTCGTGCCGCTCTACGACCCGGTGAAGCTCGCGGAAGACATCGCCGTGCTCGATCACATCAGCCGCGGTCGGGTTTCGTACGTTGCCGGCATCGGGTACCGGCCGGCCGAGTACGCGTCGCTCGGGCGCGACTTTGCTGCGCGCGCCCGGCTCATGGAGGCGAACCTCGAACTCATGCGGCGCGCGTGGGCGGGTGAGGCGTTCGAGCACGAGGGCCGGGTCATCTGCGTGCGTCCGGTTCCGTACACGCAACCGCATCCCCTCATCTGTTACGGCGGTGGCACCGCCGCCGCCGCCCGGCGCGCCGCGCGCCTCGACATGCCGTTCTTCCCGCAGCTGCGCTCCGAACGGCTCGTCGCCGAGTATCAGGAGGCGCGCGAGCAGCTCGGGCTGCCGCCGGGCTTCGTGATCGGTCCGGGCGACGGGCCGCTCAATGTGTTCGTTTCCGAGGATCCCGATCGCACGTGGGCCGAGATCGGCGAGCACCTCCTGCACGACGCGCGGAGCTACGCGCGATGGCAGATCGACGCTTCGATGAGCTCCGCCGCCCTCGATACGGCGTCGACTGTCGAGGAGCTGCGCCGCAACGGCGTGTACGCGGTCGTCACCCCCGAGGAATGCGTCGCGCTCGTGCGCGCACACGGATCACTCGGGCTCCACCCGCTCTGCGGCGGCATCCCACCTGAGATCGCATGGCGATCCCTGGAGCTGGTGGCGGTGCGTGTGCAGCCGGCCCTGAACACCTAGAGCAGCCGGTCGCGAGGCTCGCACCCGGCGCGTGCTGTGACCAAAACAACCTCCCGGCCGGGGCCGCAAGCTGCCCCGATATCCATCTCTGGATTGCGCCGCAACGGTGCATTTCGCCGGTCGGAACGCGACGCCTGGGCTTCCCGACCACTTTCGGACAAGGCGCGCGATCAAGTCCTTCCGCGGCGTTCCGATACCCAATCACCATGGCTACCGAGCTCGAGGAAGGCAGCGTCATGCGGCGACGCGCCTGGATCTTGTACCCGCTGCTCGCGGCCGCGGCGACGGGCCTCTACTACGGCCTGGGTCACAACAGCTACCTCTTCAACGTCATCGGGATCTCGTCGCCGGTATTGATCCTTGTCGCGGTCTATGTGCACAAGCCCGAGGTGCGCGCCCCGTGGCTCTTGTTCGCGCTCGGTCAGTTCCTCTTCATCACCGGCGACGTCCTCGCGTACAACTACAAGCTGATCTTCGGGAGCGACCTTCCCTTCCCCGCGATCAGCGACGTCGCGTACCTCCTCGTGTACCCGTGCCTCGTCGCGGGCACCTTGGCTCTCCTGCACGCACGCGCGCCGCGCCGTGACATCGGTGCCCTGATCGACTCGGCCATCATCGCGATCGGCATCGGGACGTTGTCATGGGTGCTCCTGATCTCGCCCTACGCCCACGATCACACGCTCACGAACGTGCAGAAGCTCGTCTCGATGGCGTACCCGA
Source organism: Acidimicrobiia bacterium (assembly GCA_035516815.1). Taxonomy (GTDB): domain Bacteria; phylum Actinomycetota; class Acidimicrobiia; order IMCC26256; family PALSA-610; genus PALSA-610. The sequence continues at coordinate 4,790 of DATJAA010000367.1, forward strand.
TCATGGACATGCTGGTGCTGACCGTTGTCGTGCGGCTTGCCGTCAGCACCGGGCGGCGGGTGACCGCGTTCCATCTCATGCTCATCGCGTTCGCCGCGCTGCTCCTTACGGATTCGATCTACGGCTGGCTGTTGCTGAACGGCGGGTACACGCCGGGCTCCGGCCTGCTCGAGATCGGTTGGATCGCGTTCTACGTGATGTTCGGCGCCGCGGCGCTGCACCCGTCGATGCGCCTCATCTCGCACGAGCAGCCGGAGCAGAGCAGCTCGATCGTTGCACCGTGGCGTCTCGCGCTGCTCGGCGTCGCGTCGCTTCTCGCGCCGGTTGCGCAGGCAACGCAAGCGATACGGAAGCAGCCGCTCGACCTTCCCGTCGTGCTGGCGGCGACCATCACGCTGTTCCTGTTGGTGATCATCCGCATGGCGGGTTTCGTGCGCGAGCAGCAGCGGTCGAGCGAGCGTGAGCGCGCCCTGCGCGAGGCCGGTGAGGCTCTCGAGACGGCGACGAGCCGCGAGGGCATCTACCAAGCGACGATCTCGGCGTCCCAGTCGCTCGCGAGCGATCGCGCGGTCGTTCGCCTGTTCGCGCGCTCGGGCCTGTCCGCCCGCTTCGCGGTGGCGGCCGCAACTCCCGGTGCATCGGAGCGGGCGTTCAGCATCAACGACCTGTCCGAACCAGACCGGAACGAGCTCTCGCTCGGGCAGTCGATCAGCATCGAACGCGCGATCGACGCCGACGCCTCCGCGGACCGCGTGGTTGAGGCTCGATTCGAGTTCGTGTCACCGATCTTCGTACGCGGCGAGCTCGTCTGCGTCGTCTCCGTGGCGACTCCGACTGCGCTCGCCGCGTCCACCGCGGCCGGCCTGGACGCGCTCTCGTCTCAGGTTGCGCTCGCGCTCGAGAGCGCGGTGCTCACCGAAGAGCTGCTCACGCGTCAGAGCGAGGCACGCTTCGCGTCGCTCGTCAAGAACTCTTCTGATGTCATCGTCCTGCTCGACGGCGCCGGCACGATCCGCTACGCGAGCCCGTCGTCGACGATGCTCGGTTACGAGCCCGAGGCCCTCGACGGCAGCAAGTTCCTCGCGCTGGTCCATGCCGACGACGAGGCGCTCGTCACCTCGTTCGTAACCAGCTCCGGCTCGCGCGACCACGCCGGCCCGTACGAGTTCCAGCTCCGCTGCGCCGACGGGCGCTACATCTTCGCCGAAGCACTGCGCACGAACCTCGAGCAGGATCCCAACGTACGAGGCATCGTCCTGAACATCCGTGACATCAGCGAACGCAAGGGCTTCCAAGAGCAGCTGGTCCACCAGGCGTTCCACGACAAGCTCACCGGCCTGGCGAACCGAGCGCTGTTCCAGGACCGCGTCGCACACGCGCTCGACCGCCACCGCCGTGATGTCGACCCGATCGCGGTGCTGTTCATCGACCTCGACGACTTCAAGACGGTGAACGACTCTCTCGGCCACGCCGCCGGCGACCAGCTCCTGCGCGAGTGCGGCGAGCGGCTGCGCGGCTGCCTGCGCCCCGCCGACACCCCGGCCCGGCTCGGCGGCGACGAGTTCGCGATCCTCCTCGAAGACTACGACGAGACGTCGCACGTCGAGGTCGCGAATCGCATCATGCGTGCGTTCGACATGCCGTTCGCGCTGAACGGCAAGGAAGTGTTCGTGCGGGCGAGCATCGGGATCGCGACCTCCTCGGCATCCGAGCTCACCGATGCCGGAGGGCCCGACGCGCTCCTGCGCAACGCCGACATCGCGATGTACATCGCGAAGGAGCGCGGCAAGGCGCGCTACGAGGTCTTCCAGCCGGAGATGCACGAGGCCGCGATCCGCCGGCTCGAGCTCAAGGCCGACCTCCAACGCGCGATCGACAACGAGGAGTTCGAGCTCCACTACCAGCCGATGATCGAGCTCGCGAGCGGAGACATCTGCGGTTTCGAAGCCCTGATCCGCTGGCGCCATCCCACTCGCGGCCTTGTCGCCCCGCTCGAATTCATCCCGCTTGCCGAGGAGACCGGCCTCATCGTCCCGATCGGATACTGGGTGCTCCGGGAAGCGTGTGCGTT
>DATJAA010000368.1:0-4074 GCA_035516815.1 Acidimicrobiia bacterium
GCCGACCCGGGCACTCGAATACGTTTCGGCGGTCGTGACCGACGAACGTACCGTCGTCGCGTACAACACCGGGCACGACGTGACCGACGACAAGCTCGTCTCCCACGCCACGCGACCACGGATGCGCGTCGTCGCGGTATACCCGAGCGACGCCACGATCGAGAGCGACAACCCGATCATCGTCCTGCACGCGCCGTGGGCGTCGGAACAGGCTCGCGCCGGCGCGCGACTCTTCACCCGTTTCGCGCTGCAGCCCGCGACCCAGGAGAAGGTCGCGGCCGCGGGCTTCCGGCCCTCCCGCGGCGAGCCGCTCGCGACGCTGGTCTCCTCGAGCAACGGCGTCGACGCGCACGCAGCGGGCCGGTCGATCGCCCCGGCGTCGCCCGGCGCGATCGAGCAGGCGCTCGCGCAGTGGGAAACGAATCGCCGCCCGGCGCGGGTGCTCCTCCTCGTCGACGTCTCCGACTCGATGGGCGATCAGGCCGATCCCGACGAGACCGGCGGCCCGACCAAGCTCGCGGTCGCGCAAGCCCAGCTCGCCAAAGCCCTCGGCGAGCTCGGCCCGGCCGACGACGTCGGGCTGCGGATCTTCACGACTGGCCTTCGCGGCCCGGCCGGTCCGGCCGGTCCGGCCGGCGCCGACTGGCGCGACCTCGTGGCCATCGGCCCAATCGCGAGCCGGCGCGCCGCGCTGGTGAACGCCATCGCGGCCTTGCACACCGGCCGCGGCTCTCCGCTCTACGCGGCGATTCACGACGCGTTCGACACGATCGCGGAGCAAGCCGACCGCGAGCACATCAACAGCGTTGTTCTGCTCACCGACGGATACAACGAGGACGAGCACGACACGAGCCTGAGCGCGCTGCTCGCCCATCTCGCGACACGCGACGTGCGGGTGTTTACGATCAGCTACAGCAACGACGCGGATATAGCCTCGCTGCAAGAGATCGCCGATACGACCAACGCGTGGAACTTCGACGCTCGCGACACACACGATCTGCAAGACCTGCTCCCTCGCGCGCTCGCGGGGTTGTAGAGCGTCGCGGTCAGCTTGCAGGCTCGTGGTAGACGTCGGGCTCGACGAAGATCCAGGCCGCCCGCGGTTCCGCGGCGCGGATGTCGATCTCGAGCGCGTCGATCGCCTGCGCGAGCTGCGCGATCGAGAGGTCGGGATCGAAGTCGATCTTGGCCGCGACGATGATCTCGTCGGGGCCGAGGTGATCGGTACGCAGATGGATACATCGCCGCACCGACGGGAAGGCCTCGATCGCGCCACGTATCCGCGCGACGACCTCGGGTCGCGCGCTCTCGCCGACCAGCAAGCTCCCCATCTCGATCACCAGCACGATCGCGACCGCGATCAGCAACACGCCGATAGCGAGGCTTCCCAACCCGTCCCAGCGCCCGTTGCCGGTCAGATCGGCGACGGTGACCCCGACGAGCGCGATGACGAGGCCGACGAGTGCCGCGGCATCCTCGAGCAACACGACGGGCAGGTCCGGGCTCTTCGTATGGCGGATGAACATCCACCACGACTCCCCCGCGGGCCGCACCGCGTCGGCCTCGCGGATGCCGGTCCGGAACGAGAAGGCCTCCATGACCATCGAACCGAGCAATACGCCGACGGCCCAGCCCACGCTGTTCAGGGCCTCCGGATGACGCAACTTGTCGATGCCTTCGAAGACGGAGAACACGCCGCCCAGGCTGAACATCACGAATGCGACGACGAACGCGTAGAAGTAACGAACGGACCCGTAGCCGAACGGATGCTGCTCGTCGGGTGGGCGCCGGGCCCGCACCCGCCCGAGGAGGAGCAGCCCTTGATTGCCCGTGTCGGCGAGCGAGTGGATGGATTCCGAGAGCATCGAGCTCGAGTGCGTCACGAGGTACGCCGCGAACTTCAGGATCGCGATCCCGATGTTGGCGAGAAACGCCGCGATGATCGCCCGCTTCGATCCACGTTCTTCCGACGCCATTACTCGATGATCCCGCCCCGGGTCATCGCCTCGACGTCGAGCACTCGATCGAGCTGCTCCGCCGACATCAACCTGCGCGCGCGCACGATCGCGCGAACCGACTTGCCGGTCCGGTTCGCCTCCTTGATGATCGAGGCGGTCGCCTCGTAGCCGAGGTAGGGATTCAGCGCGGTCGCGATCGCGGGCGACGCCTCGGCATACCGCTCGAGCGTCGCCGTGTTCGCTTCGATGCCGTCGACGCACTTGTCGGCGAACACCGTGCACGCATGCGCGAGCAGGTCGATCGACTCGAGCAGGTTGCGGGCGAGCACCGGTACGAACACGTTGAGCTCGAAGTTGCCCTGCGAGCCGCCGAAGGCGACCGCGGCATCGTTGCCGACGACCTGCGTGCAGACCTGGGTCACGACTTCGGCCATCACCGGGTTCACCTTGCCGGGCATGATCGAGGATCCGGGTTGCAGGTCGGGTACGCGGATCTCGCCCAGACCTGTCCGCGGGCCGCTCGCCATCCAGCGCACGTCGTTCGCGATCTTGAGCAGGGAGACCGCAAGGGTCCGGAGCTGACCGCTCGTCTCCACGAGCGCGTCACGAGCGCCTTGCGCGGCGAAGTGGTCCTTGGCCTCGGTGAGCGGCAGGTCGGTGCGTTTCGCGAGGCGTGCGATCACCCTGCGAGCAAAGCCTTTGGGCGCGTTGATCCCGGTGCCGACCGCGGTTCCGCCGAGGGGCAGTGAGCAAAGACGCGGCATCGTGTCGGCGAGCCGCGCCGCGCCGTCTTCGACCTGCGCGGCGTAGCCGCCGAACTCCTGGCCGAGGGTCACGGGAGTCGCGTCCATGAGATGGGTACGTCCGCTCTTCACTTCGTGCGCGAAGGCGCGCTGCTTCTTGCGGAGGGACTTCGCCAGGCGCCCGATCGCGGGTACGAGTTGCTCGGTGATGGCGAGCGCGGCGGCGACGTGTACCGCCGTGGGGAACACGTCGTTCGACGACTGCGACATGTTCACCTGGTCGTTCGGGTGCACGGGCGCGCCGAGCCGGGCCGATGCCAGCGCAGCGATCACCTCGTTTGCGTTCATGTTCGACGACGTGCCCGATCCGGTCTGGAAGACGTCGATCGGGAACTGGTCGTCGTACGCACCGCTCGCGACGTCCTCGGCCGCGGAGACGACGGCCTCCTTCATCGCCCGGTCGAGGACGTTGACACGCGCCGCCTCCGCCTTGACGAGCGCGAGCGCGTGAATGATCGAGCGGTGTATCGGGCGGCCCGAGATCGGGAAGTTCTCGATCGCGCGCTGGGTCTGCGCGCCCCAGAGGGCCTCGGCGGGCACGCGCACCTCGCCCATCGAGTCGTGCTCGACGCGGTAGCCGGGCTCGGTCATGAGATCCTCCTCGCTGCACGGTACTTTCTCGTCATGCCCGACTTCGCGTACCAGGAGCTGTTGCCCGTCGGCGCCGACGGCACGCCGTACCAGCTGCTCACCTCCGACTACGTCACGACCTTCTCGGCCGGTGGCCGGCGCTTCGTCCAGGTCGATCCCGAGGCGCTCACCTTGCTCACGAGCCGAGCGATGTTCGACATCGCGCACCTGCTGCGGCCGGGCCATCTCGCCCAACTCCGCGCGATCCTCGACGACCCCGAAGCGTCCGCCAACGACCGCTTCGTCGCCCTCGAGCTGCTCAAGAACGCCTGCATCGCCGCCGGCGGCGTGCTGCCGTCGTGCCAGGACACCGGCACGGCGATCGTGAAGGGCAAAAAGGGCGAACTCGTCGTCACGGGTGGCGGCGACCGCGAAGCGATCGCGCGAGGGGTCTTCCGTACCTACAACGAGGACAACCTGCGTTACTCGCAGCTCGCGCCGATCACCACGTACGAGGAACGCAACACCGGGACGAACCTCCCGGCCGAGATCGAGATCGAGTCGGTCGACGGCGACGCGTACAAGTTGTTGTTCATGGCCAAAGGCGGCGGCTCCGCGAACAAGAGCCTCCTGTTCCAGGAGACGAAGGCGCTGCTCAATCCGGCGTCGTTGATGACATGGCTCGACGAGAAGCTCCGCACCCTGGGTACCGCCGCGTGCCCGCCCTACCACCTCGCGCTCGT
>DATJAA010000369.1:0-5510 GCA_035516815.1 Acidimicrobiia bacterium
CACCTCGACGGCCTCACGCACGGCGAAATCTCGGAGAAGCTCGAGATCCCCGTCGGAACAGTGAAGTCACGTTCGTACCGTGCGCACCGGATGCTGGTGGCGCGGTTGAGACAGTTCCGGAACTCGTAGCGAAGCTCGGCACGCAACACGCGGGACCGTCGCACCGGTGTCTAAACGCCGTCGCGCGGACCCGCGATATAATGAGGCCGGCGTGCCGGGAAGTCTGGTCGGCGTTCATAGCGAAACTGACCATTCAGAGGCTCCCGATGAGTGAAACGCCCCGCCTTCGGCTCGGTGTCACCGACTCTCGTCCGTGTCGCGCGAGTGTGCCCGGGCGTCGGTCCCGGCATTTGCCGTCCCGGCAAGTGATTGACGGCCGATCGTGGCGCGGTCCCAACGCGCTCGATCGACCATCCAGCTCCGCGCCGTCTGCGTAGTCGCCCCGAGTCTCGGGCCCGGCACCGGCGAGCGCGGGTTCGATGACGGACGCGCGCGCCCGAACGCAGCCGCGTCGCGCCCATCGCTGGGTTGCATCGGGTCGGCCGCACGCCGGTCGATGCAGCCGCACGCGAACCCCGATCTGACTCGTCAGATCACTACGAGAATGGGAGAGGAGGAGTCGTGAAGAACGGCAAGGGACAGACGAAGAAGCCTGCCCAGGACAAGCCGAAGGCCGCGAAGGTCAAGCCCGCCAAGCAGGCGAAAGTGGCTTCCCGGTCAAAGGCCCAGTAGCCCGGGGGCCGGGGTGGCCATCGTCACCCCGGCCCCGGTGCACCCTCGCGTGCCGACGTCTTTATCGTGCCGTGTACCGGCATCAGCTCACGGCCGCCTCTCGCAGCAGACGGTCGCCGGCCGCGCGCAGGTTCTCGGCGCTCGGGGGCTTCACCATCACACCGCGGACGGCTGCGGACGCCACGGCATCGGCGGTCCGAGCCGATGACGAGCGGCGAGCGCGCTCCGACCACGTCATCGTCGCTTCGACGGCACCGAACACGAAGTCGGTCACGAACTCGATCGGCCAGGACACGAGCATGTCGCCTTGCCCCATCTCGCGCACCAGTGTGCGATAGCGGCCGCGCAAGCGCGACCGCTTCGACCAGAAGTCGGAGAACCGCGAGTCACGCGCCTCCGGAAGGAGCTGGAGCGCAGCAAGATTCTGACGGCTTCCGAACAGGTTCATAACATCTTGTCGCGCGAGGACGTACAACCGGACCGGCGCAGGTTCCGCCCGGCGTATCAGCCACGCGGTCGACTCGAGCGACGGCGAGACCGTGCGATCGAGGAGCTCGGCAAGGAGATCCTCCTTGCGCGCGAAGTAGTGGAACAGCGATGCCTGCCGCAGCCCGACCGCGGCGGCAATCTCGCGCGTGCCCGTCGCGGCGTATCCGTTCGTGGCGAAGAGGTGCGCGGCAACATCGAGGATGACCTCGCGAGTGTCGGCCGGCGCCGGCACCAGTGTGGCGCGTGGACGCCCCGGGCGGCGTTTCGCCGGCTCGCCCGTCGACAGCTCCCCGGGTTTGTACTTTTCGATCGCTCGATAGATAATAGAGAGATGGTATCCGATCCCGGCGATGGTGCCTCCGCATCGACGACGACGACCCGCGGCGCTCGCGAGCACGCCCGTGCGCAGGCCGGAACGACGGTCCTCGGGATGCCCACGCTGCCCGTATCCGCCGCGAGCGACCTACCGCCCGGCGTGCGCGCGGACGACCTCATATGGGACGAGATCCTCGAAGCCGGCGAGTACGCCGCGCACCTCCTTCCTCGAGGAGGCGTCCTGAGGGTCACCGACCTCGCGGGCGATGCGTGCGCGCACGTTGCACTGCATCACGCCGATCTCCCGAGTGAGCGACTGAATCTCGCGGATACCACCAAGGTGCAATGGCAGATGTACCCGACCCGTGGTTCGTTGCTGCTCTCGGATCGCGGGCGCGTACTTGCCGCGATGATTGCGGACACGTCGGGCCGGCACGACACGATCTGCAGCGCGCCGAACCGCTCCGACCACGACGCGAAGTACGGCGACGGCCGCGTCGAGGGAGCAGCTCCGAACGCGCGTGACCGCCTGATCGTCGCGCTGGCCAAATTCGGACTGGAGCGTCGCGATCTGCCGCCGACGATCTCGTTCTTCAAGGGTGTCCGTGTCGCCGCCGACGGCTCACTGCAGTTCGACGAAGTCCCGGGGGCCAACTCCTCCTTTGTCGAGCTCAAGGCCGAGCTGAACCTCGTCGTCTCGGTTGCGAACGTGCCGCACATTCTCGACGCCCGCCCGCGCTACACGTGCACCCCTCTCCGGCTGACGGCGTGGCGCGCGGAGCCGACCGCAGCGGATGATCCGATGCGCTCCACGTCGCCCGAAGCGCAGCGCGCGTATCTCAACACCGACGACTGGCTGCTCGGGTGTGAGCCCGACGCCGGCCAATGAGGGAATCATGACGAAACTCGTCGACGAGACCGTCGCAGCCCGCGCTCCCTGGTCGGGAATCGTCCCCGCCGGCGGCACCATCACGATCACGGATCTGGAAGGGAATCAGGCGGTCGACTGCCTGCTCTACAACGCGCAGGATCACAGTGAGCGCTATTGCGGGCCCACGACCATCGCCGCGCAGCGCAACATCTTCCTCACCACCGGTTCGGTACTGCGCTCGAACGAGGGAAGGGCAATGCTCGAGATCGTCGACGACACCTGCGGTCGCCACGACACCATCGGGGGCGCCTGCAGCCAGGAGTCGAACACGCTTCGCTACGGGCATCACACGAAGCATCAGCATGCGTGTGTCGAGAACTTCCTCTTCGAGGCATCCAAATGGGGCATGGGTAAGCGAGATCTCGTCAGCAACATCAACTGGTTCATGAACGTCCCCGTCGAAGCCGACGGCACCATGGGAATCGTCGACGGGATCTCCGCACCCGGATTGCGGGTGTCGGCCCGCGCCGCGTGCGACGTCCTCGTGCTCATCAGCAACTGCCCGCAGATCAACAACCCCTGCAACGCGTTCAATCCGACGCCGATCGGCGTCGTCGTGACCGGTTCCTGAGCGAGCGAAGGCGTGTTCGACAAGGTGCTCGTCGCGAACCGCGGCGAAATCGCGTGTCGCATCATCTCAACCCTTCGGCGCCTCGGCATCCGGTCGGTGGTGGTGTACTCCGAAGCCGACGCGGCGACGTTGCCCGTGCGTCTCGCCGACGAGTCCGCGTGCATCGGTCCGGCTCCCGCGGCCGCGAGCTATCTCGACGCGCACGCGATCGTCACCGCGGCGCTGGAGCGCGGCGCGGAGGCAATCCATCCTGGCTACGGCTTCCTCGCCGAACGCGCGGAGTTCGCCGAGCGCGTCGAAGCGGCCGGGCTCGTATTCGTCGGACCGACGCCCGGGCAGTTGCGCATGTTCGGCGCGAAGCATTCGGCCCGCCGCCAGGCCGAGACCGCGGACGTTCCTCTCTTGGCGGGCAGCACCATCGTCGACTCGCCCGCCGAAGCGGTGCGGGCCGCCGAAGCCGTCGGCTTTCCGGTCGTGGTAAAGGCAACGGCCGGCGGCGGCGGCATCGGGATGCGCGTCTGCCACGACGCCGAAGAGCTCGCGCACTCCTTCGATGGGGTGCGCCGCCAGGCCGGCGCCGCGTTCGGCGACGAACGCGTCTATATCGAGCGCTGGCTGTCGGCGGCGCGGCACATCGAGGTGCAGATCGTCGGCGACGGTGCAGGCCGAGTGGTCGTCCTCGGCGACCGCGACTGCTCGGCCCAACGCAGGAACCAGAAGGTGCTCGAGGAGTCGCCGGCACCCGGGATACCCGACTCGCTCCGCGCGCGCCTGCACGAGGCCGCGACGCGCCTCGCCGTCTCGGTCGCGTACCGCTCGGCCGGCACGGTCGAGTTCCTCGTCGACACCGCGACCGACACGATCGCATTCCTCGAGGTGAATGCGCGCTTACAGGTAGAGCACACCGTGACGGAAGAACTGTTCGGCGTCGACCTCGTGGAGTGGATGCTCGCCATCGCGGCCGGCGATACAAGCCTCCTGGACAAACCGCGGGTACCGCGTGGCCACGTCATCGAGGCACGCGTGTGCGCCGAGAACCCGTGGCGCGGTCACGAGCCGAGCGCGGGAACCCTGGTTGCGGTCGCCTTCCCCGATGACGTGCGCGTCGACACATGGATCGAAAGCGGCACCGAGGTCACGGCCAACTACGACTCGCTGCTCGCCAAGGTGATCGCCCGCGGTGAGACGCGACATGACGCGCTCGACCGGCTGCGCGGCGCGCTCGACGTCATCCGAATCGACGGCGTGACCACGAACGTGGATCTGCTGCGGGCCATCGTCGTGAGCCCGGACTTCGCACACGGGCGCCTGTCGACGTCGTTGCTCGCGAACATCGCGCCTGCGGGCCGCGCGGTCGAGGTGCTCGCCGGCGGGACCATGAGCACCGTGCAAGACCACCCCGGCCGTCTCGGCTACTGGGCCGTCGGGGTTCCCCCGAGCGGGCCGATGGACGACCTGTCGTTCCGGATCGGCAATCGCGTCGTCGGCAATCCCGAGGGCACGGCCGGCCTCGAGCTCACGGCCCGGGGACCACGCCTGTTGTTCCACGCGGACGCGACGATCTGCGTCGCGGGCGCACCCTGCGAGGCGGATGTCGACGGCGTCGCGCTCGCGATGTGGGAGGCGACCGAGATCGCCGCGGGGGCGACGGTGACGATCGGCGCGATCGGACCACCGGGCTTGCGCGCGTATCTTCTGCTCGGCGGCGGCGTCGACGTCGCTCCCGTGCTCGGCAGCGCGTCCACCTTCGCGCTGGGCGGCTTCGGCGGGTACGCCGGTCGCGCGTTGCGAACCGGAGACGTGTTGCAACTCGGTACGGCCGCCACCGACGGGCCATCGCCGGCACCGGCGACGTTCGAGCGGCCGGAGATCACCGACGACTGGACGATCGCGGTGCTCGTGGGACCACACGGCGACGACGAGTTCCTCACCCGCGACGACATCGCCACGTTCTACGCCGCCGACTGGCGCGTGCATCACAACTCGGCGCGCACCGGCGTGCGGCTGCTCGGCCCGACGCCGTCGTGGGCCCGCGCCGACGGTGGTGACGCCGGATTGCATCCGTCCAACATCCACGACACCGCGTACTCGGTCGGCTCGATCGACTTCACCGGCAACCTCCCGATCATCCTCGGTCCGGACGGCCCGAGCCTGGGTGGGTTCGTCTGCCCGGCCGCCGTCGTCGCGGGCGACCGGTGGAAGCTCGGCCAGCTCCGCCCCGAGGCGACAGTGCGCTTCGTCCCGGTCGACGAAGCCGAAGCCGAGGCACGGCGAAGCGCGACGAAGGATGCCCGCCGCCGCGCGTCCCCCGCGCGCGGAGCCGAACCCGACCGGCGCGGTGGCGTGCTCGATCGGTGGGAGGCCGACGCCGACCGCCCCACGGTGCAGTGGCGCCGCAGTGCCGAGGACTACCTCCTCGTCGAGTACGGGCCGATGGTGCTCGACCTCGAACTGCGGTTCCGCGTGCACGCG
>DATJAA010000370.1:0-8762 GCA_035516815.1 Acidimicrobiia bacterium
GCTACTGCCCGTCCAGGTGGTCCGAAGGCGCCCGCGGGCGCCGGCGCGACGGGCGCGGACTCGAACGGCGGCCGCGCCAAGTCCGCGCCGACGGCGAAGCCCGCCGGAACCGCCGAGCTGCTCGCCGCCCTGCTCGCCGCGATGTCGTCGCAGCCGGGAAACCAGCCGCGAACCGCGCAGGTTCCGACCCAAGCGAACGCGGCGACATCTGGAGCTCCGGCCGCGACCGCCGCCGGTACGGATCCGAACGCGGCGGACACACCCGCGACCACGGTCGTCCCGGTCGAGGTCGCGACCGTCGCCTCCTCCTCCACGTCCACGAACACCGCGGTGGCGGCCGGCGTTCCCGCCCCGACACCCGCGCCGCCGACAACTCAGCTCGCGCCCGCGAGCCCGACCGCGATCGCGCCCGCGGTTGCCGCCCCGCCGGCTCCGCCGGCCATCGAATCGACGGGGGCGAGTGTGGCGGCTCCGGTCGCCGCGGGCGTCGTGGCAATACCGCCGGTTGCACTGACAGCTACCGAGAACGTGCCCGCGGGCGCGTCGTCGCGCGCCGATGTCAACGACCCCGCCGGGGGCGGCTCCGCCACGCCGACCGGGACCCGCGACGCCTCGGCCGCGACCGCAGCGAGCACCGCGGCCGCGCCCCTGCCCGCGAACCCGGCGCCGCCGAGCCCGAGCCCGAATGCGAGTGCGACCGACGGCACCGCCACCGCGGCGCCGAACGGGGCGACCGTGAACGCCGTAACCGTGCGATCGGACCCCGCGCCGAAGGCCGACAACACCACACCGGACGCGCTCGTCGGAACCGCCGCGGCCGGAGCCGAACGCGCCGCGGTGCCGACCGCCGCGACGACGGCCACTCCCGCGGCCGCGGCGACCGCACCGCCGCCGCCCGCGGAACAGATCGTCGCCGCACTCCGGCCGCTGCCGCGCGACGGCCAGGGCTCCTATCAGGTGCACATCGAGATGCGGCCGCCGGAGCTCGGGCGCGTCGAGCTGCGTGTCGAGATGCGCGACGGCGTGCTGCACGCGTCGATCCACACCGAGCACGCCCACACGGCCGACCTCGTGCGCGCGTCACTCGACGAGCTCCGCTCGCGTCTCGAGGCCGACGGCTTGCGATCCGGTCAACTGACGGTCGACGCACACGGCGCGGAGACATCCGAACGCGACGGCGACAACGCAGCCTCCGAACCGGTCGACGATCCGGGCGCCACGCCGGCCGAAACGGTCAACCCCCTTACGGCGCCGACGACATCCGACTCGCTACTCGACGTCCGTCTCTGAGGAGCACCCGATGACGACTGTCTATCCCATATCCAGCGCGCTGCCGCCGAGCCCGAGTGCTGCGGCGGCGTCCAGCGACCCGACGACCGACACGTCGGCGAACAACCAGTTGAACGAGAACACCTTCCTGACGCTTCTCGTTGCGCAGCTGAAATACCAGGACCCGATGAACCCGGCCGACAGCACGCAGTTCCTGACCCAGACCGCGCAGTTCACCGAGGTCGAGACGCTGCAGCAGATGGAGACCGCGCAAGCCGCCACCCAGAGTGCGAACCAGCTACTCGCGGCCTCCGCGATGGTCGGCCGACCGGTCACGTACTCGCTCGCCGCGAGCGGCGCGTCGGCGACGCCGACTCCCACGAGCACCATTTCGGTGCGGGGCTCACTGCCGAGCGACGCCGCGGACGGAGTCACGGAGGTCACGACGACCAACGTGTTCACGAGCCAGGGTGCCGAGGTTCCGCTCGAGCTCGACTTCACCAAGACGAGCAGTGGCTGGACGGTGCAGACGCTCAGCAACGGATCCAAGCTCGGGTCGCCCGAGGCGATCACGTTCGACTCGAGCGGCCATGCGAGCAACGACCTGACGATCCCCGCGTCCGCGCTCGACGGTGCAGTGGGGACGGCGGGCGACTGGCCGGCAACGGGCATCACGCTCGGATTCGGCTCGGCTGACGACGCGACGCGGCTGCAGCTCGCGAGCGGTCCTTCGACCGTCGGGGTCGCCGAGCAGGACGGCAACGACGGACAAACCGCGACCGGCATCGTCACCGGCGTGCACATCACCTCCGATGGTCCGCAGCTCTCCATCGGAGGCCAACTGATCCCCTTCGCGTCGATCACCGACGTGTCGGAGTAAGCGACCACAGACCCAACACGAGAACGTAAACAAGAAAAGGAAGGCCCATCATGCTTCGCTCGATGTTCGCCGCAGTCACGGGTCTGCGGGCCCACCAGGCATTCATGGACGTTGTCGGAAACAACATCGCCAACGTCAACACGACCGGTTACAAGACAAGCAGCGTGCTGTTCGAAGACCTGCTGAGCCAACAACTCTCGGGCGCGGGTGCGCCGACGGGCGCCACCGGCGGCACGAACCCCGCCCAGGTCGGTCTCGGTGTGCGCCTCACCGGCGTCAGCATCAACTTCGAGCAGGGCGCGACCCAGTTGACGGGTCGTTCCACCGACTTCGCCATCCAGGGCGACGGCTTCTTCGCCATCGACCAGGGTGGATCGAAGGCCTACACGCGGAACGGCAGCTTCTCGCTGGACGGCAACGGCAACCTCGTCACCGCCGACGGCGGCTTCGTCGAGGGCTGGCAGGCCGACCAGAACGGCAACGTGAACACCAACGCAACCGTGGGTCACCTGAAGATCCCCGTCGGGCAGATCATCAACCCCGTCACCACCACCTCGATGAAGATCGGCGGCAACCTCCCGGCCGACGCCGCGGTGGGCACCGTGGTCGACGCGGGGATCAACGTCTACGACAGCTTGGGCAACTCGGTTCCGTTGCGGGCGGAGTTCACCAAGATCGCCGACGCGCCCGGCGAGGTCGACTGGCAGATGAGCGTGTACGACTCGGGCAACAACGTCGTGTCGGGCCCGGCCAACATCACCTTCGACTTGAACGGCGCGCTGACGAGCGCCCCTCCGACGGTCACCCAGGCCCAGCTCGACACCATCGCCGGAACCACGGGAACCTGGGATCCGGGTGGTCTGACGTTCGACTTCGGCAACCCGACGGACCCCGACCGTCTGAGCGGTGCCGGCGGGCTGAACACCGCGGCCGCGCTCTCGCAGAACGGTTCCGGCGTCGGCTCCGTCATCGGCTTCAGCGTCTCCGAGCAAGGGCTCATCACCGGAACGTTCTCGAACGGCCGGAGCCAGGCTCTCGGTCAGATCGCCCTGGCAACTTTTGCCAACCCGAACGGTCTCACCAAGGAGGGCTCCTCCCTCTACGGCGAGACGGTGAACTCGGGCGCGGCCCAGATCGGCGTCGCCGGCCAGGGCGGCCGGGGAACGCTGTCCGGCGGCACGCTGGAGATGTCGAACGTCGACCTGGCGGCCGAGTTCACGAACCTGATCGTCGCCGAGCGCGGCTTCCAGGCGAACTCCCGCGTGATCACGACGGCAGACCAGATCCTGCAGGACCTCGTCAACCTCAAGCAGTAACCGGCCACTCCGCGTGACGGCCGGTGAAAGACACGACCCTTCACCGGCCGCCGCGGCTGCCGATAAGCAGGGGTAGCAGTCATGCGTCGAGCCAGACGCGATCAGAAAGGTCCAAGGACGGACACATGATCAACGTCACGCGGCTGAACGGTCCGGCGTTCGCGCTGAATCCGGATCTCATCGAACGGATCGAGGCCACGCCCGACACCGTGATCCACCTCGTCGGCGGCACCAACTACGTGGTGCTCGAAGGCGTAGACGAGATCGTCGCGCGCGTGCGCGAGTCGCGCGCGGCCGTCATCGCGCTGTCCCACCTCATCGACCAGCGCACCGCCGGAACGCCGAACCTCCGCGTTGTGCCGAGCAGCGATCCGGAGGCATAGCGATGGCAGAGGGTGAAGGCGCGGTCGAGGGCGAAAAGAAGAAGGGCGGCGCGAAGAAGCTCATCATCAAGATCGTGCCGCTGCTGCTCATCGCGCTCGTCATCGCGAAGATGACGGTGCTGAAGCCCCCGCCGCCGACACCGGCCCAGGCCGCGGCGAAGGCCGCGGCGGCGAAGCTCGCGCTCGACACGAAGTGCGCGCTCGCGAACAGCATGACACCCCCGAAGGCGCCGGCTCACGCACCGGGCGCCGCGGCGACCGAGACGCCGACCACGGCGAAGCCCGGAACGCTGGGGCCGACCCTCGATCTCGATTCCAAGACCATGAATCTCGACGGGTCGCACTTCTTGAAGATCGGCGTTTCGCTGCAACTCCCGGTCGGGTCGGTGCCCGACACCGTGAAGATCACCGAGAATTGGGGCAGCATCGCCAGCCAGCTCGTGATCGACACGTTCAGTGGTCGGTCGTTCGCGGAATTGTCGAACGACGGCGTGCGCGAACGGCTGCAGCACGAGATCGGTGACGAAGTGTGCCAGCGGACCGATGGCAAGGTCGACACGGTGTACTTCATCGATTTCGTGATGCAGTAAATCGTCCAAATCGGGCCTCAACTCGGTCACTTTCGGGCCGATCGAGCCCTCGTGGCAACGACCACTGCGAGTCGCCGGGGCCGGGGGCAATCGAACGTCGTTCCGTTCGACTTCCGGCGCCCGAACAAGTTCAGCCGCGATCACGTGCGCGCGTTCCAGATCGTGCACGAGACCTTCGCGCGTCAGCTGTCCACCGTGCTGGCAACCACGCTGCGCGCCGGCGCGAGCAGCGCGTTCGGCAACGTGGAACAGCTCACGTACGACGAGTACGTCCGTTCGCTGCCGAACCCGTCGTACATGGTCATCCTCTCGCTGAATCCGCTGCCCGGCGCCGCACTCCTGCAGTTCCCCCTGCCGATCACCTTCGCCGCGATCGACCGCCTGCTCGGCGGCACGGGTGATGCCGCGAGCCCCAAGCGGCCGCTCACCGAGATCGAGCAGAACCTCATGCGGTCGGTCGTCGACCGTGCCCTGCGTGAGCTCGAATACGCCTACGAGACGCTCGTACGCGTCGAGGCCGAGATCGTGCAGCAAGAGTTCAATCCCCAGTTCGCGCAGATCGCCGCGCCGTCCGACATGGTGCTGGTCGTCTCGTTCGAGATGCGCATCGGTGAGAAGCGCGGCAACGCGACCATCTGCGTGCCGTTCACGACGATGGCACCGGTCCTCGAGAGCCTGGCGAGCCAGACCCTGTTTCAGGATCAACGCGGCGAGGATCCGGTGCTCTGGCAACAGAAGCTCGAATCGGCGCTCTACACCGTGCCGGTCGAAACCTGCGTGCGATTCGACGCGGTCGGCCTGACCTCCGCCGAGATCGTCGCGCTGCAGGTGGGCGACATCGTTCCGCTCAACCATCCAGTCGACCGGCCCCTGAGCGTCACCGTCGACGGCGTCCGCTGTTACGACGGCGTCTCGGGCCGGCGCGGGAAGCGGTTGGCGACATTGGTCGTGGACGTGAGCAGGGAAAACGGATGGCGCTGATCGCGAGCATCCCCGTTGCCGAAGTCGCGGCCGTGACCGCGCGCGCTCTCGAGCAGCTCCTCGGCCACGACGTCGTGCTGACTACGGGCGCGCCCGAGCTCGGCGATCCCGCCGACGAGATCCTGCCCGAGGGCGCGACGCGCACGGTCGTACTTCCCTTCTCCGACGGCATCGTCGGCGAGGTGACGCTGATCGCCAGCGAGCGATTCGCGACGGCCATGGAAGCCGCGACCGTCGACGCATCGCTCACTACTGCGGCGCTGCCCGCGCTCGAAGCCGGCGCCTCCGCAATCGCGCTGACGATTCACGTCGGCGTCAACGTCGCCGACGCCGGAGAGATCGCGACCGAAACGCTCCTCACGAGCGTCGTCGGTGAGTTCGCCGCCGTACCGATCCTCGAGAACGACGTGCGCGTGGCGTGCCTCGTCGTCCGCATCGTCGACGACGAACCGCGCGAGATCCCGACGCCGATCCCCGCCGCGGCACCGACAATTCCCGCGCCGTCCTTCGTCGGGCCGCCGACGCTCGCTGCGGCCGAGCTCCCGCACAGTGCACCCTTCGAAACGGAGCCGGTTGCCGGCGGCTCCTATCCGGTCGTCGAGGACCACACGCCCATTGGCGTCGCGCTGCACGAGTTCCAGCCACTCGGCGACGGCGGTAGCGGCGCCGGCGCGGCGCGCCCGCTGACGCTGCTGAACGACGTGAACATGGAGGTCACCGCCGAGCTCGGCCGGCGGCGACTCAAGGTGCGCGACATCGTCGGACTGAAGCCGGGCTCGGTCGTCGAGCTCGACCGGGCCGCCGGGAGTCCTGTCGACGTCCTCGTCAACGGCGCGCTCGTGTGGCACGGCGAAGTCGTCGTGGTCGACGAGGAGTTCGGGATCCGAGTCTCCGAGATCGTGGTGGACGAGAACTGATGGGATCGACACTCATCTTGTTCGCGCGCCTCATCTTGTCGCTGACCGTCGTCATCGGCTTGATGTGGGTGGCCGCCAACGTCCTGCGCAAGCGGGGCTTCACCGGAGTCGCCGGCAAACGCGCGTCTCGCGGTCCGGAGGTCGAGCTACTGACGCGGCGGCCGCTCGGCCGCAACGCGTCGATCGCAGTCGTGCGAGTCGGCGCGCGGTCTCTGGTGCTCGGCGTCACCGAGCACCAGATCACGAAGCTCGACGATATCGAGCTCACGGGTATCGATCTGGACGAAGGCAACACCTGGACGGTGCCTTCGGGAGAAGACACTCCCACTTCGGCATGGAAGACGATGCTCGATCAGATGCGGAGCCGTACCGCGCGTCACTGAGCGTCGCGAGCCCGAGAGGGTCGACGTGTCGAAGCGTTCGCGGGGCTCCCTGGAGTCCCGCCGGGAGACATCCAGACGAATCTGGTTGCGCCGCGCGATCGTCGTGGTCGCGCTGCCGATCTGCGCGCTCCTGTGCGGCTGGTTGAGCGCGTCCGTCGACGCCGCCGGTGCGGCGCCGGCACCCGCTGCGCCCACGTTCACGCCGCCGTCGGTACCCACGCCGCCGACGGTTCCCACGCCGACGGTGTCGACCACACCGACCACCACTTCCAGCGACGCGT
This sequence comes from Acidimicrobiia bacterium, assembly GCA_035516815.1. Classification (GTDB taxonomy): domain Bacteria; phylum Actinomycetota; class Acidimicrobiia; order IMCC26256; family PALSA-610; genus PALSA-610. The sequence continues at coordinate 7,001 of DATJAA010000370.1, forward strand.
CCGTCAGCATCGACTTCGGCGCGACCGATCAGAGCGGCAGCAAGAAGCCGGCTCAGAGCATCATCATCATCCTGCTGTTGACCGTGCTCGCGGTCGCGCCGGCGTTACTGGTGATGCTGACCAGCTTCACGCGCATCGTGATCGTCCTGTCGCTGACCCGCAACGCGCTCGGATTGCCGTCGATCCCGCCCAACCAGGTTGTCATCGGCCTCGCACTGTTCCTGAGCCTGTTCGTGATGGCGCCGACGCTCTCGAAGATCAACGATCAAGCGCTTCAGCCGATGCTCGACGGCAAGATCGACTTCTCGCACGCCTACGACAACGCGCAGGGCCCCTTGCGCGACTTCATGCTCAACCAGACGCGGCGCGGCGAGCTCGATCTCTTCATCAACGCATCCGGCGACAAGCCGCCCGCGACACGCAACGACGTGCCACTGTCGACGCTGATCCCCGCGTTCATCCTCTCGGAGTTGAAGACGGCGTTCATCATCGGGTTCGTCATCTTCATACCGTTCCTCATCATCGACCTGGTCGTGAGCTCGACATTGATGTCGATGGGCATGTTCATGCTCCCCCCGGTGCTCGTCTCGCTTCCCTTCAAGCTGTTGCTGTTCGTGATGGTCGACGGCTGGGCACTCGTCGTCAGCTCACTCATCACGAGCTTCCACCATTGACGTCGCACCGCTGCAGCCATCCCGAAACCTGTAGCCCGACCGACCGGAAGGAGAACCCGCAGTGAACGAAAGCTCGGTAATCGACATCGCGGTGCAATCGATCCTGCTCGCCACGAAGCTCGCGGGACCCATTCTCGGCGTCTCGCTCGGCATCGGCCTCTTCGTCGGGCTGATCCAGTCGGCGACGCAGATCCAGGAGCAGACGCTGACGTTCGTCCCCAAGCTCGCGGGCGTCGCGCTCGTGATCGTCATCACCGGTCATTGGATGTTGTCCCAAGTGATCGGGTTCACGCACGGCCTCTTCGACATGATCCCCCACCTGCTCCAGTCGTGACGTTCACCTTCGACCCGGTCCTGCTCACTGCGTTCGCGCTCGCGCTCGTCCGTGCGGTCGCGTGGCTTTTCGTCGCGCCGCCGTTCAACACACGCATGATCCCGACGACGGTGAAGGCGGGCGTCGCGGCGTCGCTTGCGCTGGCCGCCGCGCCCCATCTCGCGGGGCCGTCCATCCCGATGGACACTCCGGGCTTCCTCGGCGCGCTGGTGACGCAGGCGCTCGTCGGCATCACACTCGGGTTGTTCACGATGATCCTGGTGAACGCGTTGCAGGCCGCGGGTGCGCTCGTCGACCTCTTCGCCGGATTTTCGCTCGCGGCCGTGTACGACCCCCTCAACCAGTCGAATGTCGCGATCTTCGGGCGTTTCTACGAGCTGGTCGCGGTCACGCTGCTCTTCACCACGAACGCGTACCTCATCCTCGTGAACGGCTGGTTCCGGTCCTTCAAGGTCGTGCCCGCGCACGGGTTGTCGTTCTCCGATCTCTCGAACGTGATGACGAAGAATCTCGGCCAGTTCCTCGTCGCGGCCGTGGAGGTCGCCGGGCCGGTGCTCGGATGTCTGTTCCTCGCGGAGATCACGCTCGGTCTGTTGTCACGCGCCGCGCCGAGCCTCAACGTGTTCTCGCTCGCGTTCCCACTGCGGGTCCTCGTCGCGCTCGTCGTCGTCGCGCTGGCGATACCGCTGGTCTCGCCCGCGCTGTCGAACCTCGTGCACGACGCGATGGCGCCCCTCGGCGCCGGCTGACGGGA
>DATJAA010000371.1:0-2140 GCA_035516815.1 Acidimicrobiia bacterium
GTCCAACGTCGGACCAGAGCTCGCCTTCCAAGCGAATGGCGGGCGCCTCTGGGCAACCTTCCCGACCGGCACCGAAGCCGGCGCACTGGCCTTGAACACGGCGACTCTCGCCGCGAACCCCGGCGAGGTGATCGGCGGGCCGAACTCGCTCGTGATCACGCCCGACGGCGCCGTCGTGTGGGCAGGCGGTGGTGTGCAGATCGACTGCGACAAGCCCACCGGCGTCGTGCTCGCGTCGCATACGTTCTCGGGCGGGGTAATCGGCGGGGTGGCTCCGACGGCCGCCACGGTCTACGTGCCGACCACCGACGGCATCGCGGTCGTCGCGCGCGACCCGGCCTGCGTCAGCTGACCCGCCTGACCTCCTGCACCAGCCATCCGTTGCCGTCGGGATCGGCGACGGAGAAGAAGGTTCCGTAGTCGTCGCGCGTCGGATGTGGTCCGGACCGTTGGCCGCCCTCGTCGAAGTGGAAGAAGTCGCTGACGGCGGCCCCGCGCCCGGCGAGCTCGCCCCGGGCCGCTTCGATGTCGACGACCACGAGATGCAGACCCTGGACCGATCCGGGAGCGTCGAGGTTCTTCATCAAGGCAATCGCGCACGCCGATCCCTCGGGGATCAGCTGGACGACGCGGAAGTCGTCACCCGCGCGGTGGTCGACGATGAGATCGAAGCCCATCTGATCGAGGTAGAAGGCCTTGGCGCGGTCGATGTCCGCGACCGGCACGACGATCAGCTCGAGTTTCCAGTCCATTTTCCCTCCAATCGAGCGCCGCCCGCCGCCGGCTCGGGTGACGTCAGGGCTCCGCGGCACACTTGGAGCTGCGATGAGTGCTCCATTGTGGTCGCAGCTGGACGCGGGGGTCGCGCTCACGGTCGGTTCGATCGTCGAGGTCGCCGCGATACGGAAGCTGCAGCAGCCGCGTGTGTTCGCGTTGTCGTTGCAACAGCTCGAGCCGTCCTGGGCCGGGCGGCACGCGCGCACACGGCGGCTGACGTACCTCGTCGCCGGTTTCGAGGCCGTGGTCGCGGCCGGAGTGGTCGTCTTCCGCGGGACGCCCGGGTTCGTCTTTGCGGGTGCGCTGCTCGTCGCCTGCGCGGGGTTCGTCCTCGCGCTCGTGCGCGCGATCCAGCAGAGCGTGCCGTGCGCGTGCTTCGGGCGGCTGGGCCGTACCGCCGCGGGTGGACGCGAGATCGGACGCGCGCTCGTGCTGCTCTCGGGCGCGGCTTTTCTCGTCGTCCACCGCGCGCTGGCCGCGAGCCTCTCGCACGGTGTGGGCCCGTACGCGCTGGTTGCCGCGTCGGCGATGATCGGCCTCATCGTCGTCGCGCAATGGATCGGTACGCGGTTGCGGCCCGGGGCGGAGGCGCGCGTCGCGCTGGACGTCGACCGGCCACAGCTGGCCGGCGCCCTGCGACAGATCGTCGGTATCGACAACGACCTCTACTCGAAGATGTGAACGGCGTCGCCGTCAGCGCAGCGGGAAGTAACCCGGAACCTGAGTGTGTGGAGTGTCGAGATACACCTTCGCTTCGGGCCGGCCTGCGAAGCGTCCGTGACTCCAACGCACTTCGACATGCCCCGCAACGCTGCGGTCCGAGCTGGATGCGCGCTCGCGTACGGTCGCGCGCCATTCGACCATCGGCTGTCCGCCGGCGCGCGCGCAGACCTCGAACGACCGCAGCTCGAAGGATCGGCGCCAGTCCCACGGTGTAGCGATGCGTAGACGCAGGAATCCGCTCGGCGCCGTTCCCAGGACGAAATACGGCGCGCTCCCGATTCGGAGCAGTCGCCACAACATCGACTCCGCGTCGGATCCGATCGCGCGACGCCAACGCGCGGCCGACTCCTCGGCGACCCGCGCGGCCATCGCCTCGTAGAGCGGGGTCGTTCCCGCCGGCCAACCGGCGCGCAGGAATCGGCCCAGGGCGCGGCGCTGGTCGACGTCGAGAACGTCGGCGCTCGGAGCGAGGGGAAGGCCGGGTCCGACGGCGTCTCGCACGGAGTCGTACAGGGCCGCGTGCTCGCACGGCGCGACCTCGCCGAACCAATCGGCGCCGCGGCGGCCGTGACCTCCGGCGAGGAGCCGGTCGAAGAGATGATGCGGCGACGCGTTCACGACGATCCGGGAGAGGTACTTG
>DATJAA010000372.1:0-3200 GCA_035516815.1 Acidimicrobiia bacterium
CATGGCAGGCTGGCGCACAAGGCGTCGTCGACGCGTGTCGACACCGGAATGAGCGCGCCGACTTCGTGGACGAGCGCGTGGATCAGGCCGCTCACCGTGAGCCCGATGCCCTGCACGGCCGAGCCTTTGAGGTCGCGAACCTGATACGCAGCGGTCCGCACGTCGTGTTCGATCACCCTGAGCCGGTCCTCGTTCAGCGCGATCCCGCGCTGCGCGGCGAACTCGACGAGCGGAAGCGTGCCCACGACGGCCGAGTCAAGGAGGAAGACGCACGAATCGCCGTGCTCGCCGACGACCCATGCGTGGACGCTGCGCGGGTGCACGCCGCACTCGCGCGCGATCGCATCCGTCAACCGCAAGGTCTCGAGTGCGGTCCCCGTGCCCATGACCTTGACCGCGTCGTCGGCCCATCGCCGCGTGAGGTACTCCGTCATTACGTCGAGGGGATTCGTCACGACGAGCGCAACGCGCGGTAGTGCGCCCGCCTCCACCGCGGTCGCGACCGCGTCCATCACGTCGACGTTCTTCTGCAATATGTCGAGACGCGTCTCGCCCGGCCCGGTGTGATGGCCGGCCGTGATGACGAGAATGTCCTCGCGGTCGACCTCGTCGAGACCGCGCCCACGGACGTCGACGTGCGAAAGCAGCGGGCGCGCGTGCATGAAGTCGAGCGCGAGACCGCGGGCAGAGCCGCCGTCGCGGCTATATACCGTCACCCGGCCCGCGAGGCCTCGCATGATCAGCGCGGACGCGGTTGCGACACCGACACCGCCGGTGCCGATGATTCCGACCGCGGGACCCGCCACTTCCGTCACCTCCTTTTCGCTGCCGAAGACCAGGAACAGTAGAAGGATCCGGGACGAGTCCCGGCAACCGGGAACCGTCCACCCACCGAAATGCCGAGATGCGTGCAGTTCGGACATGACACCATCGAGGACATGGGACTTCCGATCTTCGTCGTCGACGCGTTCACCTCGGAGCCGTTTCGAGGCAACCAGGCCGCGGTCGTGCCCGACCATGGCGACGAGGAATGGATGCAGCGCGTCGCCGCCGAGATGCGCCATTCGGAGACGGCGTTCGTCCGCGCCCGTGGGAACGGCGTGTTCGATCTGCGCTGGTTCACGCCCGAGGTCGAGGTCGACCTCTGTGGTCACGCGACCCTCGCGAGCGCGCACGTGCTCTACGAGACCGGACGCCTCGACCCGGCCGCGACCGCGACGTTCCGCACGCGCAGCGGCGATCTGCGCGCCGCGCACGCGGGCGCGGCCGGGATCACACTCGACTTCCCCGTCGCCGAGCCCGTGCCGGCGCCGGCACAACCCGGTCTCTACGACGCGCTCGGAATCCGCACGGCAGAGACGCTCGCGACCGACGGCCAGTTCTTCCTGTGTGTCGTCGACGACGAGGCAACGGTGCGCAACCTGCGGCCGGATTTCCGCGCGCTCGCCGCGCTCGAGACCGTCCGGGGCGTCTACGTCAGCGCACCCGCCCACCGCGCCTCGGGCAACGGCGCCGGTTACGACATCGTCTCGCGCTGTTTCGCACCACGCGTCGGCATCGACGAGGACGCGGTCACGGGCTCGATGCACTGCGTGCTCATCGCCTACTGGGGGCCACTCCTCGAAAAGGACGAGCTGCGCGCGTTCCAGGCGTCGGCGCGCGGCGGCGAGATGACGGTGCTGCGCAAGGGCGACCGCGCGCTCCTCACCGGCCGGGCCACCACGGTGCTCGCCGGCGAGCTACTCGCGTGAGCGATGCCAGTCGAGCTGCGCGCGCAGCCCGTCGCGAAGTGAGATCGCCGGCTCCCATCCGAGCAGATCGCGTGCCCGGTCGATGCAGCCGCCGTTGCGGAACGCGTCACCGGCTTGTCGTGGCTGCTCGTCGATCTTCACCGCCACACCGGCGAGGTCGCCGACGACCTCGATCAACTCCGAGAGTGTGATCTCTCCCCCGCCGGCGAGATTGCAGTAGGTGCCCGGCGGGATGTCGAGTCCGGCGGCCAGCACGTTGCCGCGCACGATGTCGTCCACGTACGTGAACTCGCGGATCTGCGAACCGTCGCCGAAGCGGGGGAACGTCGAACCGTGAATCGCCGCCTCGCAGAGGCGATGGATCGACATGTCGGGCCGCTGGCGTGGTCCGAAGACCGTGAAGTATCGCAACGACACCGTGGAAAGGTTCCAGTTCTCCGCGTAGAGGCCGCAGAGATGCTCGGCTGCCAGCTTGGTGACGCCGTAGGGACTGAACGGCCGCGGCAGGTCCGACTCCTGTGTCGGGTAGTGGGATTGGTTGCCGTACACCGAAGACGAGGAGGCGTACACGACGCGCGCGTCCGGACGCGCGGCAACGGCGGCTTCGAGGAGCCGTTGGGTGGCGAGCACGTTGTGACCGACGTAGTCGGCGAACCCATCGGCCCAGGAGCCCCGAACTCCCGCTTGCGCGGCTTGATGGAACACGGCATCGACTCCGTCGAGCAGTGGCTCGAGCGCACCCGTGCGGAGGTCGAGGTCCACGAACGTGAAGCGAGCGTTCGCACGCGCGGGCGCGATATTGGCTTCCTTGTCGGCCGCGTCGTAGTAGGGCGTGAAGCAGTCGACCCCGACGACGCTGTCGCCGCGATCGAGCAACGCGTCCGCGAGATTGCTTCCGACGAATCCGGCGACGCCGGTCACGAGGGCGTGCATCTCAGGATGCCGCGTCGGCGAGCGACTCCGAGAGCGCCGGGTGCACGAGCAGGGAGTCGACGATGTCGACGACCTTCAGGTGGTTGGTCACGGCCACGGCGATCACGGAGATGAGCTCGGCGGCGTTGCGCCCGACGATGGCGCCGCCGAGCACGACCCCGGTTGCCGGATCGGAGAGGATCTTCACGAAGCCGCGTGTATCGCCGTTGATCAGAGCTTTCGGGTTCGCCGAGAAGGGAACCTTCGTCACGCGCAGCTTGCGGCCGGCCGCGAACGCCTCCGCCTCGGCGACACCGACCTCGGCAATCTCCGGATCGGTGAATATCGCCTGCGCGGCCTTGTCGTAGTCGAGGTGCCGGTGCGCGCGGGCGGTGAGCCCCATGACATGTTCGGCGATCTTGCGACCCTGCATCGCGGCAACCGAGGACAGCGGGAGACGGCCGGAAACGTCGCCGGCCGAATAGATGTGCGGCACGTTCGTCTGGCAGTGCCGATTACCAGGTATGAAGCCGCTCT
>DATJAA010000373.1:0-6182 GCA_035516815.1 Acidimicrobiia bacterium
CGTCGGTGACGCCTACCGCGGCGCGGTCAGCATCGACCTGCGCGCACTCGACCGCGTGATCGAGATCGATCGCGTTTCACGGGCGGCTCGCATCCAAGCCGGCACGTACGGACCGGCCCTGGAGGAACAGCTGCGCCCACACGCCCTGACGCTGCGTCACTTCCCGCAGTCGTTCGAGTTCTCGACCTTGGGAGGATGGCTCGCAACTCGATCAGGCGGTCACTTCGCGACCTTGCACACCCACATCGACGACTTTGTCGAGTCGATCCGCGCGGTGACGCCACGCGGCGTGTGGGAGAGCCGGCGATTGCCCGGCTCGGGCGCGGGCCCGTCGCCCGATCGCCTGCTTCTCGGCTCGGAAGGAATCCTCGGCATCATCACTGAGGCATGGATGCGCGTGCAGGACCGCCCGACGTTCCGCGCTTCGGCAACCGCGCGGTTTCCCACCTTCGACGCCGCGGTCGACGCGGCCCGCGCGTTGTCGCAATCCGGACTGTATCCCGCCAACTGCCGGTTGCTCGACGGCGTCGAGGCGGCGGTGACGGGCGCCGACGACTCCGGCGACGCGCTCCTGCTCGTCGCGTTCGAGTCCGGCGATCATCCCCTCGGGCCGTGGATCGAGCGTGCCGTCGAGTGCGCGCGCGATCACGGCGGCATCGTCGCCGGCGACGGGATCTCCGTGCGCGGCGGGTCGGAGGCCGAGGGCGCGCGCGAAGGCGCGGCCGGTTCGTGGCGGAACGCCTTCATCCGCGCGCCCTATACGCGCGACGCGCTCGTCGCGCTCGGAGTGATCTCCGAGACCTTCGAGACTGCGTGTACCTGGGATGCGTTTCCCGCGTTGCACGACGACGTCACTCGCGCCGTCCTCGATACTGCCGAGGCCGCCGGTGCGTGGCCGGCGCTGGTGACCTGCCGCTTCACACACGTGTATCCCGACGGTCCCGCGCCGTATTTCACCGTCCTCGCGTCGGGCACCGAGCCCGAGCAGCTGGCCCAGTGGGAGGCGATCAAGGCTGCGGCGGGCGCGGTCATCGAGCGACACCACGGCACGATCACCCATCATCACGCGGTCGGCCGCGATCACCGCCGCTGGTACGACCGGCAGCGTCCCGATCCGTTCGCCGCTGCGTTGCGGGCGGCGAAGGCGGCGATCGATCCGGCCGGCATCCTGAACCCCGGTGTGCTCATCGATCCCGACGACTCCGTTCTCGACGGCGGCCGCTGATGCCTTACCGCGCGGTGATCTTCGACCTCGGCGGGGTGGTCTTCCCGTCGCCGTTCGAGGCGTTCGACGCGTACGACCACGGCAACGAGCTGAGCAAGGGAACGATGCGATCGCTCATCCGGCGCAGCAGCGAGTCGGGCGCGTGGGCCGCGCTGGAGCGTGGACAGTTGAGTATGGACGAGTTCGTCGTCGCGCTGGAAGGCGAAGCCCGGGACGCGGGCTTCGTGCTCGACGCGCGCCGGCTGATGGCATTGATCGGCTCGTCACACGCGCCCCGCCCGGAAATGGCGCGGGCGATCGCACAGATCCGGCGGCGGGGTTTGCGCACCGCGGCCCTGACCAACAATTGGGCCGAGGGGCGCAGCCAGTCGACACCCAACGGTCTGCGCGAGGCGGCCTTGTTCGACGTCATCGTGGAATCGGCCGTCGAGGGCCTGCGCAAGCCCGATCCCCGCATCTACGCATTGGCGCTGGCGCGCCTGAACGTGCTCGCGTCGGAGGCCGTGTTCCTCGACGACCTCGGCATGAACCTCAAGCCCGCGCGCGACATGGGGATGGTGACCATAAAGGTGGTCGACCCCGCCGACGCGCTCGAAGACCTGGAAGCGGCCCTCGGGTTCGAGCTCCGATGAGGACGCACTGATGGAATTGTTGTGGGTCCGCCACGGCGAGCCGGAACGGGTCGCGCCCGGATCGGGCGTGCCCGCCGACCCGCCGCTCACGGCGCGCGGGCGCGAGCAAGCCGAGCGTCTGGCCGCATGGCTCGCGTGCGAGCAGATCGACGTGGTCCTGTCGAGCCCGCAACGGCGCGCGATCGAGACGGCCGAACCGGTCGCGCGAGTCCACGGGATCGCGGTCGAGATCACATCGGGGCTCGTCGAATACGACGCGAACTCCGACAGCTACATCCCGATGGAGGAGCTCCGCGCCTCCAACGACCCGCACCTGAACGCGATGTACGAAGGCCGGTGGGAGGAGTTCGGCGCTGAGTCGACCACCGAGTTCCGCGCACGCGTCGCCGCGACCCTCGACGAGATCGTCACGGCTCACCCCGGACAGCGGGTCGTGGCCGTTTGCCACGGTGGAGTCATCAACGTCGCGTGCGCGGTGACGCTCGGCCTCGATCGCCATCTGTGGTTCGAGCCGCACTACACGTCTCTCTCCCGGATGGTGGCGTCGCGAAGCGGAATCCGGTCGCTCGCCTCACTCAACGAGCGCGCGCACCTCGACGCGAGAAGGGATCCCGTATGAATGTCGAAGTCGAGCACGTCGAGCGGGTCACCGTCGTCACGATCAACCGCCCGGAGCGTCGCAACGCCGTCGACCGCGACACCGCTGCGGCATTGGCCGACGCGTTCCGCGCTTTCGACGGCAACGACTCGAGCGACGTCGCGGTGCTGACCGGCGCGGGCGGCACCTTCTGCGCCGGCGCCGACCTGAAGGCGATCGACAGTCGAGGCGGGAACACCGTCCTCCCGGAGGGTGACGGCCCGATGGGGCCGTCACGCATGATGCTGACGAAGCCCGTGATCGCGGCGGTCGAGGGTTACGCAGTCGCGGGTGGTCTCGAACTGTCGCTGTGGTGTGATCTTCGTGTCGCCGCGAACGACGCGGTCTTCGGTGTCTTCTGCCGCCGTTGGGGCGTGCCGTTGATCGACGGCGGGACGATCCGTTTACCACGCCTCATCGGCCACTCCCACGCGCTGGACCTGATCTTGACGGGTCGTGGCGTCAGCGGTGAAGAGGCGCTGCGCATGGGCCTTGCGAATCGACTGGTCGAGCCCGGAGACGCGCTCCGAGCCGCAATCCAACTCGCATCCGAGCTGAGCACTCTGCCGCAGCTGTGCATGCGCGAGGACCGTGCGTCGAGCTACGACCAGTGGAGCCTCGCAATTGGCGAGGCGATCCAGGTCGAGCTCGCGCACGGACTCAACGTGCTTCGTAGCGGCGAGTCGCTCGCGGGCGCGGCGCGGTTCGCCGCGGGCGCGGGCCGCCACGGCGTGTCGGCGCCTCCACCGCCGCCCGCGTCGTAGACTTCAGTCGTGGCAAACGAACGAACCGTCGCCGATGTCATGAGCCAACCGGTCGTCACGGCTCAGCCGGCGGAGACGGTCGCAAGCGTCGCCGAGCGCATGCGCGAGCGTCGGGTTGGCTCGGTCGTCGTAACCGACCACGACAACCGCGCGATCGGCATTCTGACCGAACGCGACATGATCCGCCTTGCCGCCGCGGGCTCCGACGCGTCGACCGCGAAGGTCTCCGAGTGGATGACGGCCGACCCGGATACGATCGGCCCTGGCGTCGAAGCGCGCGCCGCGTTCGCGAGTCTGTCGGAGCGGGGCTACCGCCATATTCCGGTCGTCGCCGACGGCGGCACATCCGGATCCGTCGAAGCGCAGAAGCTCGTGGGGATCGTCTCGATGCGCGACCTCATGCGCGTCGCGATGATCCAACCCGCCGACGCCCAGGCCCACGAGGTGCCGAAAGGTCTCGAAGGGCTCGTCGTCGCCGACACGACCGTCGGCGACGTACGCGGCCTCGAGGGCTTCTACCACTACCGCCAGTACAGCGCGGTCGACCTCGCGAAGACACGCCCGCTGGAAGACGTCTGGCAGCTCCTCTTCGAGGGCGCGCTGCCCACGACAGCAGCCGAACGCGAGCGATTCGCCGCCGATATCCGGCCGAGACGTGGGATTCCGCCGGCCGTCGCCGACGTGCTACCGGCGATTGCGAGTGCCGGCGATGTCTTCGTCCCGCTCGACGCGCTGCGCACGGCCGTATCGCAGTATGGCGCCGCGCTCGGTTTTCGACCGTCGCACGACATCGATGCCGCGGAGTTGCGCGAGAACGCGATGTCGACGTGCGCGGTCGTGCCGGGCTTGATCTGCGCGCTCTGGCGGCTGCGGAACGGGCTCGAGCCGATCGCGCCGCGAGACGACCTTGCCTACGCCGCGAACTACCTCTACATGATGCAGGGCGAGGTGCCTTCCCCCGAACACGCGGCGGCAGTGGAGAAGTACCTGATCTCGACCGTCGATCACGGTTTCAACGCGTCGACCTTCACGGCGCGCGTCATCACGTCGACGGGCGCCGATCTGGGCGCCGCCGTCGTGGGCGCGATCGGTGCCCTCTCCGGACCGCTGCACGGTGGCGCGCCGAGCCGGGCGTTGCAGATGCTCGACGAGATCGGCACTCCCGAACGCGCCGAGCCGTGGCTGCGCTCGGCGGTCGAGCGCGGCGATCGACTGATGGGCTTCGGCCACCGCGTGTACAAGACCGACGACCCACGCTCGCTCATGTTGCGCGAGGTCGCCGACTCGCTCGGCGGCGACAAGATGGAGCTTGCGCGCCATATCGAGTCCACCGCGATCCGAGTGCTCGACGAGCTGAAGCCCGGCCGCCGCCTGTACACGAATGTCGAGTTCTACGCAGGCATCGTCATGGACCGGTGCGGGATTCCGCGTGCGCTCTTCACGCCGACATTCGCGGCGAGTCGCGTCATCGGCTGGTGCGCGCACGTGCTCGAGCAGGCCGCCGACAATCGGCTGATACGGCCGAGCGCGCAATACGTCGGACCACCTCCCCCGCAACCGGTCCCACCGATCGCGAGCTGACCGTTTTCAATCGGCGACGGGCCCGCCGCGCACGACCTCGTCGAGGATCTGCGCGAGTTCAGGCGGGTGGATCGTCTCGTCGGTGGACTGCAACTCGTCCGCAGTCCACCATCTGTGATCGAGCACCGACCTGCGTTCGACATCGGTCCAGCCGGTGTCGTCGATCGTGAACCTTGCGCACCGCACGCAGTAGAACTGCTCGCGCTGGCGGTAGCGGACGTTCTCGAAGTCGAAGTCGGCGGTCCGGCGGAACACCACCGGTCCGAGGTCGGCGACCTCGAAGCCCGTCTCCTCACGCGCCTCGCGGCGAGCGGCATCCTCGCTCGACTCGCCGGCATCGAGTCCGCCGCCGGGCGTGAACCACCAGGTCCCGCGATCGCGACGAGCCGGATCGCATCCGCGCAACAGCAGCACTGCGCCGTCGTCGTCGACCAGAAGAACGCGGGCCGCGACGCGATCCGTCACGGGCGTGAGAGGGTCATCGGGCACGCGCATCATCCTCGCGCCGCCGGCGCAGCACGTCGCGCACGCGGGACAAGAGCGCGGTCAGGTCCTGTAGTCGGCCAGGCGGCCGACGAGACGAGCCCGGACATCCGGCCACTGCGAGTCGACCACCGCATACATCGCCGAGTCGCGAAGGCGACCTTCCTCACCGTCGGCGTGCGAAGGCTGCCAGTTCCGCAGGACACCCTCGAACTCCGCCCCGAGCGCGGCGATCGCCGCGCGCGATCGCTCGTTGCGCGCGTCCGTCTTGAAGTCGACTCGCCCGACGCGCCATACGTCGAAGGCATACGAGAGCAGCAAGAGCTTGGCTTCGACGTTCAGGCCGGTGCGCTGCGCGGAAGCAGCCAGCCAGGTTCCGCCGATCTCCACTGCATACGGTGTCGATGATCGCGAGGCGAACCTCGGGGCGAGAAAGCGAGTGATGCCGGCCACCGAGTCGTCACTCGCTCGCAGCTGCGCGAACGGAACGGTCTCCCCGCGGTTCGCCGCTTCCAGCAGCGCGTGCACGTACGCCTCGACCTCCGCGCGCCCGTGCGGAACGGTGGTGAACGCGAAGCTGCCCCGGTTCTCCCCGGCCGCGGCGATCAGGCCGTCGACATGTTCCGGTGCAAGGGGCTCGAGGCGAACGATGCGGCCCGAGACAGCGGGGATCTCGAGCCGAACGACATTCACGCCGGCGAACGGCGGCCGGCGACGAGATAGAGCGCGGAGCCGATCGGCTGCACGAAGCAGCCGAGAAACCAGAGCAACTTCGGACCGCGCACCGTGGCGGCGGGCCTGCGGACGAGATCGCGTAATGCGATCGTGGTAACGACGGCCTCGGCGATGCCGACGACGAC
>DATJAA010000374.1:0-8179 GCA_035516815.1 Acidimicrobiia bacterium
TCAGGAGCTCGAATTCCTCGCGCAACGAGCCGACGCCGACTCCGAGGATGACCCGCCCGCCGGTGACGACGTCGAGCGTGCCGTACCGCTTGGCAATCTCGAGTGGATGGTGATACCCGAGCACGAGCACGTGCGCGGCAAGCTTGATCGTCGACGTGTGTGCACCAAGTGCACCGAAGGTCGCGAGCGGGTCGTAGTAGCGCCCGCCGCGCACCGCCGCGACATCGACGGGAACACCGACGTGCTCGCTGCAGGTGCAGTGGTGGTAGCCGAGTGCCTCGGCTTCCCGCACGATGGCAACGATGTCGGCAAAGCCTGCGGTCTCCTCCCATTGCGCGTGGGCGCGGGGAAGGAGCGTGAGTCCGGGACTGACGATGCCGAGCTTCAAGCGCCGGATGCTACGCGAGGACCCGATCGATCGCGGTCACGAGCGCGGGAATGTGTGACGGCGCCTCGTCGAGGCGGTTCGTCTCCGCGAGGTGCACCATCGACTCGAACAAGATGCCGAACACGCCGACGGAGATAGCGGTGGCCTGCGGGCTCGACGCGGCCTGCGGGTCGGCGCGCGACCAGAGGTCGCGAATGAGATCGGCGACCTCGCGGCGTATGCGACTCCGTAACGCGTTCACCTCGGGCGACGTTCCGACGCCTTCGAGCAAGATGATGCGGGCCGCGGCCGGATCGGCGACGAGGCAGTCGACATACGCGCGAACGCCGACTTCGGTCAGGCTCGCGCCGGGCGGCGCCGAGTCGAGCTTGCCTCGCATCGTGTCGAGCAGGCAGCGAAGGCACGTCTGCAGCGCGCCGTACATCGCGTCTTCACGGTTGTCGAAAAATACGTAGAACGCCGTCCGGCTCGTGCGCGCGCTGCGCACGATGTCCTCGACCGATGTGTGGTGGTAGCCGCGCGCCGCGAACTCGTCGATCGCCGCCCGTACAAGACGCCGCCGCTGGTCGACGCGGCGCTCCTCCGCGGACAGGCCCCGGTAGCGCCGGCCGCCTTCGGGCGCCGGCACGTCTTCGATGTCCGGGTGCGGCGGACCGGGGGTAAGTGCGTGCGCGACCACGACGAAGAGGTTACCGGCGATTCCGCTCGCTAGTTTTCGGGCATGACGGACAAAACCGCGTCGCTCGCAGACGCGATCGGGCAACACGTGCGCGCGGGCGACGTGATCCATCCGATCGTGGGGCACACCCGTTGGTCCGCGGCGACGCGCGAGGTCGTCCGGCAATGGTGGGGGCGGGATCCGGGCTTCACGCTCGCGATGCTCTCGCTTTCCAGCCTCGGCGCATTGTTCTTCCGCGGAAAGCTGGTGGGCAAGGTCATCACTGGCTACTCAGGAGACACATTCCCCAACTTCACCCCCAACCCCTGGTTCGCGGGTGCGTACGAGCGCGGTGAGGTCGAGGTCGAGCACTGGTCGTTCTTGGCGTTTTCCCAGCGTCTCGAAGCCGCCGCGCGCGGGCTGCCGGCGATCGTGACGCGGTCGATCGCGGGATCGTCTATGGAACAGAACGCGGGCTTTGCCCGGGCGGACACTCCGTTCGGTGAGGTCGGCCTCTTGTCGCCGCTCGTGCCCGATGTCACTTTTCTCCACGCGCATCTCGCCGACCGCGACGGCAACGTTGCCGTCCACCCGCCCCTTCTGGAGGGGTTGTGGGGCGCGCTCGCGGCCCGACGCGGTGTGATCGTCACCGCGGAGCGGATCGTCGAGGACATCAGGCCGTGGTCGCACCTCGTGCGCATTCCGGCGCACCACGTGCTGGCAGTCGTCGAGTGCCCGATGGGCGCGCACCCGGGCGGCCTCTACGCGGCCGAGCTCCCCGTCGACGGCTACGGCGAGGACTACGACTTCTGGGTCGACGCGCGCGCGGCGACGCGCGCCGGCGAAGCGGAGTACGACGCATGGATTCGGCACTGGGTCCTCGACGTCGACTCGCAGGAAAGGTGGCTCGAAAGGCTCGGCGCACCTCGCATCGCGTTGCTGCGCGCCAAGGCCGCGCCCGAATCGTGGCGCGCCGACGCCGACATGCACCCGCCCGATCTCGGCGCGCCGGTCAATGCGTGGGAACGTGCCGCAGTCTGGGGCGCCCGTCAGCTCGCGGCGCGCGTGATCGCGACCGGCGCGAACGCGGTGCTGGCCGGTGCCGGAGTCGCGAACCTCGCCGCGTGGCTCGGCGTGCAGCTCGCGCGCGCCCAAGGCGCGGACGTGAACCTCACTGCCGAGATCGGCTTGTGGAACTACGACGCGACGCTCGGTGATCCTTTCGTTCTGAATCATCGGAACTTCCCGACCGCGACGATGCTCGCCGACGCGCAGTTCGTGCTCGGCGCGCTCGTGGGCGGGCCGGCGACGACGACGATCGGTTGCCTCGGCGGCGCGCAGATCGACCGGCACGGCAACATCAACTCGACGTGGATCCCACCGCGTCCGTTCCTGGTCGGATCGGGCGGCGGGAACGACGTCGCGAGCACCGCCGCCGAGAACGTGGTCGTCGCCACGCTCACGGCGTTGCGTACGGTCACCGAATGCGAGTATGTGACCTCGCCGGGGATCGCCGTGCAGTCTCTCGTTACCGATCTCGCGATGTTCGAGAAGCGCGACGGCGTGTTGCAGGTGACCGCGCTGGCGCCGGGCGTCTCACTCGACGACGTCCGCGCGGTCTGCGCGTGGGAGTTGGATTCGCCGGCCGACGTGACCGTACTCATCGAACCGGCCGAGGAGGAGATCGCCGCGTTGCGGCGCTGGGATCCGCGCGGCTGGTTCCTGCGGGCACGCTGATTCGGGCGCGACTCAGCGCGTCAGCGGGTCACGATCACGCACGCTGCGTTCGCACCACGGCCCACGGTGTGTGCGAGTCCGACCCGCGCATCCTCGACCTGGCGGGCGCCCCCTTCACCGCGGAGCTGGTGTACCAGCTCGACAACCTGCGCGACCGCCGAAGCGCCGAGCGGCTCGCCCTTCGAGAGCAACCCGCCACTCGGGTTCACCGCCGCGCCCCGCTCGGCGAGCAGCTTCGGCTGGTCGCCCGGCGCGCACAGGTCGAGCTCCTGGTATGCGAGCAACTCGCGCGCGGCGTCGGTGTCCTGGCATTCGATGACGTCGAGCTCCGTCGGATCGACTCCCGATTCCGCATAGGCGTCGCGCGCGGCGAGCGTCGACGGGGGAGTGATGTCGCGGTCGTCGATGCCGGCGAGGGGTGTTGCCTCACCCAACACGCTGCCGGGAAGGTGCGAACGCAGGCGCGCCGCGGCGAGCTGCACGCCGCCGTCGCCCTTCTGCAGGACCAAGGCGGCCGCACCTTCGTTGGGCGAGCACATCATCCAGAGGTGCAGTGGCTCGCACACGATGCGCGACGCGAGCACCTCGTCCGCGGTGACCTCTTTGCGGAACATCGCATTCGGGTTGTGCGCTCCGTTGCGCCGGTTCTTGACGACGACGTCGGCGAGGTGTGTCTTCGTGAGTCCGGCCTCGCGCAGGAGTCGCTGGGCGCGTAGCGCGAAGTACGCCGGCGTCGCCGCCAGGCCCGCCTCCTCGCGCCACGGCTCGAAGAACGACGACCGGATGATGCCCTTCGGCATCTTCTCGACCCCGAACACGAGCGCGCAGTCGTATTGCCCGGCTCGGATCGCGCCGGCGGCCAACTGCAGCGCGGCCGCACCGCTCGCGCAGCCTGCTTCCACGTCGACGATCGGAACGCCCGTGAGCGCGAGCGCGCCCAGCACCTTGTGTCCGGACGCCACGCCGCCGTAGGCCGTCCCGCAGAACGCGGCCTGGAAGGTGGGATGCCCCGCTTCGGCGAGCGCGGCGCGCACGGCGTGCACGCCGAGGTCGGTCGGCGTCTTCCCTTCGAAGCGACCGAAGGGGTGCAGCCCGGTGCCGGTTACGCGAACGCCCACGTCACCACCCCGCCCGGGAGCTCCTCGGCCACGAGTGTCATCGGTTGTCCGTATTCGAGGCGACCGGGATCCGACTCGCGCAAGCGCGTGATCACTCGGAGCCGCTCGGGCGCGAGCTCCACGACCCCGAACCCGAACGGCACCTCGCCGGTATACCCGGGCGGCGCCGTCGTGACCGCGGTCCAGGCCCAGAGCGTCGCGTCGCGCGAGAGCGCGACGCGCTGCACGTCGGCGGCGCCGGAGTACGGGCACGTTTCCTGCAAGGGAAAGTGGTAGTGGCCGCTCGTGGGCGAGTACCCGCCGACGAGCGTGATCGAGCCGTCTTCGGCGAGCTCGAACAAGCCGTCGTGAATCGCGTGCACCACCGTCACACGACACCTTTGGCGCGCAGCGCATCGAGCTCGCCGGCCGGCATGCCGAGCAGCGTGGTGAGGACTTCGTCGGTGTGCTCGCCGAGCCGCGGCGCGCCCCCGGGCGCGCGGGGAACCTCGCCCGCGCGCCGGGGAAAGGGAGCCTGCTGGCGTAGGGGGCCCACGACCGGGTCGTCGACGGTCACGAGATCGTGGCGTGCCTCGAAGTGGGGGTCGGAGAAGATGTCGGCCGACGTGTAGGCGGTCGCGACGGGTACGTCGTGCGCGACGCAGCGCTCCTCGATCGTCCGCGCGTCGAGCGTCGCGGTCCAGTCGGCCACGATGCCGTTGATGGTGTCGCCGTGCCGCGCCCGGTCGGCGAGGCGGGTGAATCGCGCGTCGTTGAGCAGGTCGGGGCGGTCCATCGCCCTGCAGAGGCGGGCGAAGTTCGCGTCGGAGCCGGCGACGATGCAGACGTACTTGCCGTCGCGCGTGGGGTAGTTGTCGAGCGGGGCCGAGTTCGCGAGCCGGTTGCCTTCGCGGCCGCGCACGGTGCCGAGCCGGTCGTATGCCGGCAGGGTCCATTCCAGGATCCGGAGCACGGCGCCGTAGAGCGCGGCGTCGATCACCGCGCCGGAGCCCCGCCGCGCGTCGCGCGCGTACAGCGCACTCACGGCCGCGTGGGCGGCGAAGACGCCGGTGAGATAGTCGGAGATCGTCACGCCGACGCGCACAGGCGGCCGATCCGGGTAACCGGTGAGGTTGAGCAGGCCGCCGTAGCCGATGCCGACCCGGTCGAGCCCCGGGCGCAGCGCGTAGGGGCCGTCCTGGCCGAACATCGAGATGCGCACCGTGACGAGCCGTTCCGCGAGGCGATCGGGCGCGATGTTCCACCGCTCGAGCGTGCCGGGCCGGAAGTTCTCGACGACGACGTCGGCAGTTTCCGCGAGCCGGCAGAACAGGTCCTGGCCTTCGGCCGCGCGCAGGTCGATCGTGACGCTCTTGCGCCCGCGGCCCTCGACCGCCCAGAACAGCGAGTAGCCGTCGACGAACGGCCCGATCTCGCGCATGAAGTCGCCGCCGCCCGGCTGTTCGATCTTGATCACCTCCGCGCCCTGTTCGCCGAGGAGGCCGGCACAGAACGGCGCCGCGATCCGCGTGCCGAGGTCGAGGACGCGTATGCCCTCGAGCGCACCGCTCACGAGCGGCCCTGCTCCTTCTTCACCGCGTCCATGCCGCCCGCCTTGCGCGCTTCGGCCTTCGCGAGAGCAGTCGGCGTGTTCGACACGAACTGGTGCAGCATGAAGTGGTAGCGCCACGACTCGCGCTGGCCCATCAGGTCGACCATGTGGTTGATCGACGCCTTCACCGCTTCCGCGGTGAGCGGAGGGACGAGTGCGACCTGTTCGGCCAGCTCCTGCGCGGTTTTCGCCAGGTCCGCGCGTGGTACGACCCGGTTGACGAGCCCGTAGCGCTCGGCCTCGGTGGCACCGAACTCCTGCGCGCAGAAGAGGAACTCCTTGGCTTTGCGCGGCCCGAGCTCCCACGGCTCGACCAGGAGCTCCACGCCGACTCCCGACATGCGGAGCACCGGGTTCGAAAAGCGCGCGTCGTCGGCCGCGACGATGAGGTCGCACATGCAAGCGAGCATGAGGCCGGCGGCCGAGCAGGTGCCCTGCACCGCCGCGATCGTGGGTTTGCGCAGGTCGCGGATCCGCACGAGCTTGTCGAAGTACATGACCTGCTCGTGGTGCAGCTTGCCTTCGGGGGTCGCGCGCATTGCCGCCCAGTGCTCCTCGCCGGCCAGCAGCTCCTTCAGGTCGTGACCCGCCGAGAAGTGCTTGCCTTCGGCCGCGAGCACGACGACGCGAACGGTGTCGTCGGAGTCGGCGCGGGTGAACGCCGCGTCGAGCGCCTCGATCATCTCGCTGTTCTGCGCGTTCGCGGCGCCCGGCCGGTTCAACGTGATGGTCGCGACGCCGCCGGTGGCCGTGTAGCGGATCGTGCGCGCGTCGTCGGTGTTGTCAGTTTCGGTCACGCGCCAGGATCGTAGCGGCGCGCCGCGTCAGGTGACGGTGAGCGTCCCGTGCATGAAGCTGTGGATGTTGCAGTGGAACTTGTAGGTCCCGGCTGCGGGCGCCGTGAAGGTGGCGGTCTTCCCGGCGTCGATCGTCACGTTGAAGCCGCCGCCGTCCTGGGTGACCGTATGGGTCGTCGAGCTTTCGTTCTTGACCGTGACCGTCGAGCCGGCCGTCACCGGCGTGGTCTTGAAGGTGAAGCTCGAGTCGATCGTGATCTGGGCATCCGAGCTCGACGAGCCCGATGACGACTTGTTACTCGAGCACGCGGCGAGACCGGCGGCGAGAGCCGCGATCGCGATGAAGGTGAACAGGCGTCGTTGCATGCTCTCTAATACGGAGCGACTGGTGCCGGCGGTTCACTTTCCCTCGCGGGGCAGCCCGAGCGTGCGTTCGCCGATCACATTGCGCTGGATCTCGTTGGTACCCGCCCAGATCGAGCTCGCTTGGTAATACAGCCAGGAGCGCTGCCACGCGCCGTCGCCGGGATTCCCGGCGGCGCCGCGCCACAGTGGTTGCGCCGGGCCGACGACCGCCATCGCCGTGTCGTGCAGGCGCTTGCTCATCTCGCTCCACCACAGCTTGTTGATGCTCCCGACCGGACCCGGCTCGTCGCCCTTCGCGGTGCGTGAGATCGAGCGCCAATTGTGCAGCTGGAAGATCCGGACCTCGACGAACGCCTGCGCGAGCCGGGCGGCGAGGCGCGGATCGTCGATTGCGTGGCTCTCGGAGCCGAGTCGCCACAGCTCGTCGAGCAGCTGGGAGTGCGCGACGAGCTGGCGGGGATTCACGCCGCGCTCGTGTGTCAGCGTGGAGTTCGCGACGCGCCACCCTTCGTCGAGCGGACCGACGAGCCCGTCGTCCGGCACGAACACGTCGGAGAAGAAGACCTCGTTGAACTCCGACTCGTCGGTGATCTGTCGCAGCGGCCTCACCTCGACTCCGGGCGCGTGCATGTCGACCGCCAGTGCGGAGATTCCCTTGCTCTTGGGCGCGTCGGGGTCGGTGCGCGCCAGGCACCAGCCCCAGTCGGCGAACTGCGCGTAGCTCGTCCAGACCTTCTGGCCGTTCACGAGGAAGCCGCCGTCGACTTTGGTCGCCCGGGTGGCCAGCGAGGTCAGGTCGCTGCCCGCGCCGGGCTCGCTGAACAGCTGGCACCAGATCTCGGAGGCGTCGAGGATGCGTGGCAACCATTTCGCCTTTTGCTCGGCCGTGCCGTGCGCGAGGAGCGTCGGGCCGACGAGGTTCACGCCGATGCGACCGACGAGCTCCGGCGCGCGGGCGCGCGCGAGCTCCTCGGTCACGATGTAGTGCTCGACCGGGCCGCCGCCGCGCCCGCCGTATTCCCGGGGCCACGCCACTCCGACGAGCCGACCGCTCGCCAGCTTGGCCTGCCACGCACGCCCGAATGCGACCTCGTCGCCGAGATCGTCGAAGCGGGGAGGCAATCCCTTGCCGTATTCCCAGGGGAGATTCGCGCGCAGCCACGAGCGCACTTCCTCGCGCAACGCGGCTTCTGCGGGAGTGGCGCGCAGGTCCATGGCGCGCCGACGGTATCTCAGACGCGCTGGTCGATCGGCACGTACTTGCGCTCGACCGGCCCCGTGTAGATCTGCCGTGGCCGGCCGATCTTCGTCTTCTCGTTCTCGTTGCCCTCCCACCAGTGCGCGATCCAACCGGGCAGCCGGCCAATGGCGAAGAGCACGGGGAACATGTCGGTGGGGAAGCCCATCGCGCGGTAGATGATGCCCGAATAGAAGTCGACGTTCGGGTAGAGCTTGTGACTGATGAAGTAGTCGTCCTTGAGCGCGATCTCCTCGAGCTGCATCGCGATCTCGAGCTGACGGCTG
>DATJAA010000375.1:0-2658 GCA_035516815.1 Acidimicrobiia bacterium
ATCGTAGGTTGGGTTCGAATACGCCGCGAGCACGCCCCCGGTTTGCACGTCGAGAACCACCACGCTTCCGCGCCGGCCTTGCAGTGCGAACGCGGCTGTGCCCTGGGCGAGCTTCGAGAGCGTGAGTACCACCGTGCCGACCGGCTGCTTGTTGGCGAAGGCGTCGGCGAGATTGTGGAACTGCAGATCGAACGTGCGACCTTCGAGATCCGACGCGTAGGCGTTCTCCACGCCGACCGAACCGAGCTGAATCGATTCGTATCCCACGACGTCGGCGAACAGGCTCGCGGTATCGCTCGGATAGACACGTTGGAACTTGTACTCGTCGTCGGTCGGCGTCGAGATGGCGACGGGAACATTGTCGGCGGTGACGATCGGCCCGCGGTCGCGGCGGATGTCGGCGAAGAACTTGCGCGGGTTCCCCGACGCGTTCGCGAGCTGGCTGCTACGTGCCACCTGGAGGTAGGTCAGCTGGCCGACCAGTCCGACGAAGAGCACGATCATCACGAGGCCGATGCGCCGGATACCGGTGTTCATGACGTGTCCGCCGGTTGCTCGGCGCGTGCCGAGGTCGCGCTGTCGGAGATGCGCAAGAGGATGGCGAGCAACGCGAAGTTGGCTACGAGCGACGACCCGCCGTAGGAGACGAACGGCAACGAGATGCCGGTGAGCGGGATCACACGCGTGACGCCGCCGATGATCAGGAACGTCTGGAGCCCGACGATCGTCGCGATGCCTGCCGCGAAGAGCTTCGTGAACGGGCGCGCCGCGTCGATCGCGATGCGGTAGGCGCTTCCGACGAACAACATGAACGCGGCGATGACGCCGATCGAACCGATGAGCCCGAGCTCTTCCCCGATCGACGTGAACATGTAGTCGGTCGACGCGAGTGGGACCTGCCAGGGTTGCCCGAGCCCGAGCCCCGTCCCGGCGATGCCTCCCGATCCGAGCGCGTACCAGCCCTGCACCGGTTGACGGCCCGCGGCATTGGCGTTCGGCCAGGGGTTCGTCCAGTTCTCGACGCGGACCCGCACTCGCCCGAACGCCTTGTACGCGACCACTGCGCCGACGACCAGCAGGATCACAGTGAGCACGAGATACGCGGAGCGCCGCGTCGTCATGTAGAGCATCGCGGCGAAGACGCCGAAGAACAGCAACGAGGTTCCGATGTCCTGCTCGTACGCGAGGACGAGGAGGGCCATGCCCCACGCCAGCAGGAGCGGCCCGAGGTCGCGCGGCGCGGGGACGAACCAGCGCCCGATCCGGATGCGGCCCTGCGTCAACAGCTCGCGCTTGTCGGCGAGGTAAGCCGCGAAGAACGCGACGAGCAACACCTTCGCGATCTCGTTCGGTTCGAAGCTCAGCGGACCGATCCCGACCCACAGGCGCGCGCCGTTACGCGACTGACCGATGTGCGGTGCCAGCGGGAGCAGCATGAACATGATGCCGAGCAGCAGAGCGATGTAGCGGTAGCGCTCGAAGACGCGCACGTCGCGCACGACGATCAGAGTCGCGACGAACACCGCGATCGCGATGGTCACCCACACCGACTGCACTCGGGCTTGTTGCGCGTAGTCGCGTCCGCCGCCCGCGAGCCTCGCGATCATGACGAATCCGATGCCGTTCAGCATCGCGGCGAGCGGCAGGAGCGTTCCGTCCGAGGCGGGTGCGAAGCGCCGCACTGCGACGTGAGCGATGAAGTAGAGCCCGAAGACCCACGCGAGCAGGATCGCAACGTTGGGCGGCAGCTTTGGGCCGTCCGCCAGGGCGACGAGGATGTACCCCCCGACGGTGACCGCGATGACGAGCAATCCGAGCGAGAGCTCGTTGCGACGGCGCGTCCGCGCGATGGCGACGGCAGCCATCGTCATCCGCCCGGTTTCCGGGCGACGGTCGTCGTGGTCGCCCGCCGCTTGCGGATCGTGGTCGTCGTACGCGGGCGGGTGGTCGGGGTCGTCGTCGTGGAAGTCGTCGAGGTCGTGGTCGCCGACACGAGGTGGTCGACGTACGCCTGCGCGGTTGCGAGCGATCCACGCGAGCTGTTCGACGTGACCCGGTCGCGGTCGACCGGAGGGAGGTCGGCCACCTGCACGCCGGTGCGCCGGTCGACCGTGGGGTTCCAGCCGAGCACGCCGCCCGGGACACCCCGGTAGATCACGACCTCGTTGTCGGACGTCCCCACGAAATACGAGCTGCGTGCGTACCAGCCGAGCACGCCCGCAGCCGCGCCGAGGATGATCAACAGCGGCAGGAGTACCAGCACCGCGCCTCTGAGCGTGCGCCGGCGCGACCCCTTCTCCCGCGGCGGCCGCGGCGGCGGGGGTTCGGGAGGGTCGGGCGGAGCGACGACCGCGGAACGCGACCCGGCTCCGTCCTGCACCGGCAGCAGCGTCGTCGGATCGGCGGAAGCCGGCGGATCGACCTCGAGCGCGTCGATCACCACGACGGTGATGTTGTCATCGCCACCGGCGCGGTTGGCCGCGGCCACGAGCGCCTCGGCGAGACGCTGCGGATCCGGCTCGGTGCGCGCGAGCCGTTCGATGTCGCGCTCGCGGACCATCGTCGTGAGCCCGTCCGAGCAGAGCACGACGCGGTCACCGGCTTCGATGTCCAGCGTGTAGAGGTCGACGTCGACGTTCTCGTCGACGCCGAGAGCGC
>DATJAA010000376.1:0-5459 GCA_035516815.1 Acidimicrobiia bacterium
CGTACGTGTAGTCGATGCGCTCGCGGAAGTAGGGGATCCAGCCGATGCCGCCCTCGCTCAGCGCGTACTTGAGCTTGGGGAAGTGCTTTGGCACGTTCGACCACACGAAGTCGGCCGCGGCCTGCACGATGTTGATCGGCGACAGCGTGATGAGCACGCTCATCGGCGCGTCGTCGGCGGTGATCACCATCTTCGACGACGAACCGATGTGCACGTTCACCACCGTGCCGACCTCTTCGCAGGTCGCGAAGAACTTGTCCCAGTGGCCGGAGTGGATGCTCGGGTAGCCGAGGTGCACCGGGTTCTCCGAGAACGTGACCGCGTGGCAACCCTTGCCGGCAACGCGCCGTACTTCACCGGCCATCTTGTCGACGTCCCACATCATCGGCAGCGCGAGCGGGATGAACCGGCCGGGATACGCGCCGCACCAGCTCTCGATGTGCCAGTCGTTGTACGCCTGCACGAGCGCGACCGCGAGGGCTTCGTCCTTCTGCGCGGCACGCGCGAACAGCTGGCCACAGAACTGGGGGAAGCTCGGGAAGCACATCGATCCGAGCAACCCGTTCGCGTTCATGTCCTTGACGCGGTCGTGGATGTCGTAGCAGCCCGTCCGCATGTCGTCGAACGACTGCGGATCCATCGCGTACTCCTCGGGCGGGCGGCCCGCGACCGCGTTCAGCCCGATGTTCGGGAGCTCCGCGCCCATGAACTGCCACACGTCGATGCCGGACTCCTTGCGCACCAGCTTGGGCGCGATCTCCGCGTACTTCTGCGGGAGGCGACCCTCGAAAAGATCGGGGGGCTCGACGACGTGGTCGTCGACACTGACCAGGACGAGGTCTTCGAGCTGCATGGCTTCCCCTCCGGACTGAAACCTGACGTCGATGTCAGTGTAAGGCCGAGACGTACCCGCCGTCACGCCTCCGCGGCGTGCTCGCGCAGCGCATCGAGGGAGCACCACTCGAGCGCGCCGACGTGGGTGGCTTCGAGCACCACGAGCGGCGCGGCCCCGGCCTCGTAGGCCTCCTGCCATCGCGGCGCGCACAGGCACCAGTGGTCGCCGGCGACCAGGCCCGCGAACCCGTACTCCGGCCGGGGGGTGACGAGGTCGTTCCCGCGCTCGGTCGAGAAGGCGAGGAACTCGTTCGTCATGCGGGCACACACGAGATGGACGCCCATGTCGCCGCCGTGCAGCTCGCAGCAACCGTCGCGCGCGAAACCCGTGAGTGGATCGAAGCTGCAGGGCTCGAGCTCGGTCCCGACGACGTTGCGCGACATCCGCGAGCGCGCTCAGTCCCAGACGACGGGCAGCGCGGCCGGAGCCCGGAAGATCGCGCCGGAGATCGCAGCGGGCTCGGCGTCGGGGTCGAGCCGGAGTCCGGGAAGCCGATCGAGGAGCTGCGTGACGACGACGCGCGTTTCCATCCGGGCGAGGTGCAGACCGAGGCACATGTGCGGCCCCCACGCGAACGCGAGGTGCTGGCGCGGCGGGCGGAAGATATCGAACTCCTCCGGGCGCTCCCACACCTTCTCGTCGTGGTTCGCGGAGCCGATGTTGACCGCGACGAACGAGCCGGCCGGGACGAAGACACCCACGACCTCGGCGTCGCGAACGGCCGTACGCATGATGCCGATCAGGGGCGGCTCCCAGCGGAGGCCTTCCTCGATGGCCTGTGGAAGCAGCGTGCGGTCGGCGCGCAGCGCGTCGAGTTGATCGGGGTTCGTCAACAGGCCGAACATGAGATTCGACGACGATCGGTAGGTGGTCTCGGCGCCGGCCGGCAAGAGGAGGCGCAGGAACGAGCAGATCTCCTCGTCGGTGAGGCGCGTTCCCTCGAGCTCGGCCTGCGCGAGCACGGAGATGACGTCGTCGGACGGATGCGCGCGCCGGTCGGCGATGATGCGGCAGAAGTACTCGAACAGCTCCTGGGAGGCGGCCTCGGCGCGGTCGAGCTCGAATCCCGCGCTGATGACCTCGACCGCGCGTCGGTGGAACATCGGCAGGTCCTCGCGCGGCAGACCGAGCAGGCGCGAGATCACGATGACGGGGAACGGGAATGTCAACTCGTGCACGAGATCGGCGTGGTTCGTGCCGCGTGCCATGAACGCGTCGATGTGCTCGTCGACGACGTCGCGCACGACCTCGCGCTCCCACGTCTCCATCGCCTTGCGGCTGAAGGCTTGCTGCACGAGGCCGCGGTAGAGATGGTGCTCGGGTTCGTCCATCTCGAGGATCGAATGGCCGAGCACCTTGCCCATGATGTCGGCGTAGCCCTGCGACGAGAACGTCTCGCCGTCCTTCAAGACCTGCTGCACGGCATCGAAGCTGTACGCAGTGAAGACGCCGCCACTCCGATCGATCTCGATGAAGTCGATGTCGGAACCGTCGGGCACCAACACCGCGTCGTCGTCGCCCTCGCGCTTCATCGGGTGCTGCGGTCGCACCAGCGCGAACATCGGATACGGGTTCTCGACGACGCCCATTCCCGCGTTCAAGTTGAACTGCTCGAAGGGGTCGTAGTCGGCGTCGACGTCGGTGTCGCGAACCGGGTCGAGATCCGGACTGGCCATGGTGCGACGGTACTACTGTGCGCGCCCATGGCACCCGACCAGATCAATCTCGGCCTTCTCATCCTGCGCGTCGCCGTCGGCGGCACGATGATCGCGCACGGGTACAACCACGTCCTCCGCGGGGGCAAGATCGCCGGTACCGGGCGATGGTTCGAGAGTCTCGGGATGAAGCCGGGCATCTTCCACGCCTGGCTCGCGAGTATCACCGAGCTCGTCGCCGGCGCGGCGCTGGTCCTGGGGTTGCTCACTCCGCTCGCCGCGGGCGCGCTCATCGGGACGCTGCTCGTCGCGTTCGTCACGAACCACCGCAAGGCCGGTTTCTTCGTGTTCCGGCGCCCCACCGAGGGCTGGGAATACATCATGAACCTGGTGGCCGCGCTCTTCGCCATCGCGTGTCTCGGACCGGGCAAATGGTCGCTCGACCACGCAATCGATTTCATTCCTCGCCACTGGTGGGGACTCGTGATCGCGATCGTCGTCGGCATCGGTGGGGCGACGGCGACGCTCGTCACCTTCTGGCGGCCACCGGCGCCGACGCCGGCCGAGACCTAGGCCCGGGCCGCGCGTAGCTGCTCGACGAGCGCGGGCACCACCTCGCGCCAGTCGCCGACGATCCCGACGTCGGCCGAGTCGAAGATCGGTGCGCTCGCGTCGGCATTGATCGCGAGGACGCTACGGGCCGCACGCATGCCGACCGTGTGGTTGAACTTGCCGCTCGCGCCGATGCTCACGAGCAGCCGGGGCGCGATCGAACGCCCGGTGATACCGATCTGCCGCGAACGCGGTAGCCACCCCTTGTCGGTGACCTTGCGGGTGGCGCCGAGCTGGGCGTCGAGCAACGCGCGCAACGGTTCGAGTTCGTCGTACGCGTCCGGCGGGACACCCTGGCCCACTCCGATGACCGTATGCGCTTCGGCGAGGACGTCGAGATCGTCTTCGCGAGTCCGGGCCAGCACCCGCACGCGCCCGCCGGGCGTGACGTGGCGCGTCTCGACCGGGACAGAGTCGCCGTTGGTCGCGCGTTCGGCGAGGGTCGCCAGCACGCCCGCGCGAACCGTCGCCATCTGTACCGGCGACTCGCAGGTGATAGCCGCGACGAGCTGACCGCCGAACGCCGGCTTCCAAGCCACGAGCCGATCACCGACGCGTTCCAGCTCGACCGCGTCGCCGGTGAGGCCGGCGCCCAGGCGCGCCGCGACACGGGAAGCGACCTCGCGACCCCAAGCGGTGGACCCACAGAGGATTGCCCAGGGACTGGATTCCTCGGCCAGCTCCGCGACGGCGCGCGCGACGTCTTCCTCGATGTTCTCGGCATCCACGTGCACCAAGGCGTCGGCACCCCACGCGGCCAGCGCGTCGGCGTCAGGAGGCTCGCACGTCACCGCCAGCGTGTTGCCGGTCAGGCGCGCAGCCGCGCCGAGCAACTCCCGCGTGTCGTGCCGGCGATCGGGTTCGACGACGACGATGGTGCGCGGCTCACCCGGCCGATGCGGCGGGACCGAAGCCACGGGGGCCGAGGTGGCGCCGTGAAGCGCGCCCAGTTCGTACAACCGGCGAACTGCGGCGTGCACTTGCTCGGCGACCGGCGCGTCCGGGTTGCGGTCGCGAGCGCGCGCGACGGCCATGACCCTGACGTCACCCACGGAGGTCGGTGAGGCTGCCTGCCCCCAGGGACCCGCACCGAGATCGGCTGCGCCCAGCCGGCGAACGCGTTCGGCCGCTACGGACGCGCGGCCCGGCGAGTCGACCTTGGCCGGATCGATCAGCCGTTCGGCGCACGACAGCAGCGCGGGCAGGTGCACCTCCGCCTGCAGCCAGCCGTCGTCGTGCTCGCAGCGCGCCGACACGAGCGTGCCGTCGATCGCGAGGTGACGCACCCCGCACAGGAACGGGAGGCCGCACAGTTCCGCGAGCTCGGGTCCGACCTGACCGGTGTCGGCGTCGACGGAATTGCGGCCCGCGAGCACGACATCGAAGGGACCTTCGCGTGCCAGGACCGCCGCGAGGGCCCGCGCCGTCGCCAGTGTGTCGGAGCCGGCGAACGCGGCGTCGGTCACGAGCACGCCGTCGATGTCGACGCCGCGTTCCGTTCCCCAGGCGATCGCCTCTCGCAGCGCGTCCTCGGCCGCGGGCGGCCCGAGCGTGATCACCGTGACCTGGGACCTCGGGCGGGCCGCCGCGAGATCGACCGCCTGACTCACCGCGCGGCGACAGTACGGATTGAGCTCGAGCTCGATGCCGTCGCGGCGCAGGCGCCCGTCGGCGCCCAGCTGCATCTCCTCGAACTTCGGAATCTGCTTCACCAGCGCGGCGATCCGCATCCGGCGAGACTACGCGTCCCCGGCGAACCACCCCCGCCAACTGTCGCCCCGCCATCTGTTTGAGCGCTCAGGCCTCGTGGGCGAGTACCACGCGCCAAACTGATGGGTTAGAGGAGGGCGGCGAGGGCGGCCAGTTGCTCGCGGTAGTGCGCGGGGCTGTGGTGAACGAACCGTACGTTGATACCGGTCGCACCGATGCGGGCGAAGCGGGCGACCTGTTCCGCGACCCGTTCCGGCTCGGCCAGCGGGTCGAGCGGGTGCTCGTTCTGCACGATCACGTCGATCGGCTCCGCGCGATCAGCCCACGCCTCGGTGTCGCGAGCGCGCTGCAACATCGTCGCGAGCTCTTCCGTCCGTAGCCCGAACGGCGTCCAGCCGTCGCCGAGCTCGAACGCGCGGCGCAGCGACCGGTACGTGCGACCGCCGACCCAGATCGGAACGCGCGCCTGCAGGGCACACGGCTCGACGAGGAACCCTTCGAAGTCGTAGTACGGGCCGTGGTATTCGGGCTCGCGTTGCGAGAGCGACGCCCGCAGCGCGCGCATGGCGTCGTCGGCGCGCGCGCCG
>DATJAA010000377.1:0-5961 GCA_035516815.1 Acidimicrobiia bacterium
CGCCGGTTGGAGCACCTCGACGACGAGATCGCTCGTCTCGGCCGCGCTCGCGAATACCTCGCCGGCGCACTCTTTTGCCGCTATGACCATCCCGCGACCGACTGCAAGATCATGGGAACCGAAATCGACCGTCGCCTTGCCGAAACCGGGTCGCGCGACGCGCGAGCCAGCGAGACGCCTTGAGCGGCGAAACGGTTGCCGGTGTCAGAGCGCCGAGGGCTCCGGCGGCTCGTCGACCTGTGGGCGTGCCGCGTCGAGTTTCGCGAGGTGCTCTTCCAGCTCGCGCACGAGAGCGTCCGTCGTGCCTTGGTAACTCGCGAACGCGACCTCGTAGCGGAACTGGAACCAGTCGTTCAGCTTGGATCCGTAGTGGATCGTCGTGGTCTTCTGCCGGTTCGACACCGAGAAGGTCGTCTCGCCGTCGCCGTGCTCGCAACTGATGAGCTTGTCGTACGCGCACTCTCGTGTCTGCCTCTTGCCGCGAAAAACCACCCGACGATTCGTCACGAAGACGGCGCCCGTGTCGACGGCCGTCGCGACCGGCGATCCCGATACGTAGTGCCCGCGGCTCGCGCCGACGCGGTAGCGGACGCTGCGGCCGCCGATCGACCCGACAGGTATCGAGAAGCCTTGACTGCGACCCTTCCATTCCCCGGGGCCGCGCCGGTCCTCGATCAGGCTGACGTCGTCGATCTTGGCGTAGAGCGCCTCGCCCTTCTTGAGCACCAGCTCCGATGTCGGTTCGCCCGCGAAGGTCCGCACATAGTCGAGTAGCTCCGTGGCCGAGTCGCGCTCCTCTTGCCACTCCGCCCGCGCCTTCTCCTGGGCGGCGTGCTCCTTCTTCTGCCGGTGCTTGTCGAACACGACGATCTCCGACCCTCGCGCGTACTCCCACCCGGTCACTCGCTCGACGTGCTCGGGAGCGGGCAAAATACACCCAGGCGACCGGGAGCTTCTATGGCGCAATGGATCGGTCTTGGTCTCGCAGGCGTGAACCGGGCTCGGCGCGCGCCGGTGCACGTGCGCAAGAAACTGCGAGAGCGCTGGCCGTTTCGGCGTCGCAGGAACACGTCGGAACCGCATCCGAACACGGGGCCCGACGCCACGTAGGTCCGGACACGCGGGTCTGGGACATGCGGCTCCGGGACATGTGGGCCGGGCCGCACCAGTAGGGCGGAAGGTCGCGCGGGCGACGTGGAGGTCGAGTCATGACCGGCACCATGCGAGCGTGGGTCGTCGCCGAACCGGGCCCGATCGACGACCATCCCCTCGAGTTGGTAGAGCGGCCCATCCCGGATCCGCGCCCGGGGCAGATCCGCGTACGCGTGCACACCTGCGGAGTGTGCCGTACCGATCTTCATCTCGCCGAGGGCGATCTGTCGCCCCGCCGGACGCGAACGACACCCGGTCATGAAGTCGTGGGTGTTGTCGACGCGCACGGCGAGGGCGCCGGCCGCTTTCGTACCGGCAGCCGTGTCGGTGTGCCGTGGCTCGCGCACACGTGCGGCGTTTGCCGATTCTGCACGAGTGGTCGCGAGAATCTCTGCGTCGCGCCCGCGTTCACGGGGTGGGATGTCGACGGCGGTTACGCCGAATACCTCGTCGCAGACGAGGCGTACGTGTACGAACTACCCGCAGTCTTCGATGACGTCACCGCCGCACCGCTCTTGTGTGCGGGAATCATCGGCTACCGCGCGCTGCGCCGAGCAGAGTGTCCTCCCGGCGGCCGCCTCGGCATCTACGGATTCGGTGGCTCGGCCCATCTCGTCGCCCAGGTCGCGGTCGCCGAGGGGCTTCGCGTGCACGTGCTGACCCGCGCCGCAGCGGCGCGCGAGCTCGCGATCCGGCTCGGCGCGCTCAGCGCCGGTGCCGCCGACGATGCGCCGCCCGAACAGCTCGACGCCGCGGTGCTGTTCGCGCCAGTGGGAACGCTCGTGCCCACCGCGTTGACAGCACTCGACCGTGGCGGCACGCTCGCGATCGCGGGCATCTACCTCAGTGACATCCCTCCGCTCCAATACGAGCGCCATCTGTTCGAAGAGCGCACCCTGCGCAGCGTCACTGCCAACACCCGTGACGACGGTCGCGCCCTGCTCGACACCGCGGCGCGAATCGGGATGCACGTCCAGGCGACCCCGTACCCGCTCGAGCAGGCCAACGAAGCGTTGCGCGACCTGGCTCACGACCGGCTCACAGGTGCGGCCGTGCTCATGGTGTCCTCCTAAAGGGAGTCGGGCCGGTTTCCGGAGCTGCCCGTTGGGGAAATCTGCAGATACGGGTTGGTCGCCGCTGTCCCCGACGGGCGAGGATGGAATGGTCCACCCGTCGCGGGGAACGTCATGAGTCAGGCGGAAACGGGCTTCGATGAGCGGACGCGCGTCGCTCTCGTCAACGACTACGAGATCGTGCTGCGCGGGCTCGACTCGATGCTGTCCCCGTTCGGTGATCGGATCGAAGTCGTCGAGATCGACGTCGAACGCAATCCCGGGCAAGTCGTCGACGTGGCGCTGTTCGACACGTACGGGCACCCGCGTCTCGGGCTCGACCGGATATCGAGCCTCGCGAGCGACTCGAATGTTCGAGCCGTCGCGGTCTACACGTGGTCGCTGACGCCCGAGCGATTCGAGGCGGCGCGGGCCGCGGGCGCGCGCGGTGTGCTGGCGAAGTCGATGCCCGCCGAGGCGCTCGTCGCCGCGATCGAGCAGATAGTTCACGACGGTGAGTTCGTGAGCGCGCACTTCGGACGGTCTGTACACCAGCCCTGGCCCGGTCACGACTGGGGGCTGACCGTACGCGAGAGCGAGGTCGCGCTGTTCCTTGCGCAAGGACTGCGGAACCGCGATATCGCGAACGCGTTGTGGGTGAGCGAGAACACGGTGAAGACCCACCTCAAGTCGATCTTTCAGAAGACGTCGGTGACCTCGCGCGCCGAGGCGATCGTCCGCATCTCTCGCGACGGCAGTTTCAGCGCGAAGCGTCACGAGCCGGGCGATGCAGGCGAGTTTGCCAAGCGAACGGCACGCGCGACGCACCCCAAGCGCTAGCGCTTCTACCACTCCTTCTCGGCAGGACGCGGGATTCGAAATGCTTGTATTTGGTCCGGGGACGGAGCAGGATCGCGGCCCAATGAAGCCAACCGCGCTGACCGCACACGAACGCGCGCTCATCGATTTCGAGCGCGAGTGGTGGCAGCTGGGATCCCGCAAGGACGCCGGGATCCGCGATCGCTTTGCGCTGTCGCCGAGCAGCTACCGGCGGGCACTGCACGCGCTCCTCGACCGCGACGAGGCGATGGACTACGACGCCATGACGGTTCTGCGCTTGCGCAAACGCCGCGATCAGCTACGAAGGGACCGCATCGAGGGTCGGCGCGCCGATCCCGGCACCCGGTGAGCGCGCGCGGACCGGCGAACGGGCAGAATGAGGACATGAGTCGTCAATCGGGGGCGAGCGGCGATTTCGCGCGGGGCGCGAGCACCGCGGCTGCGAAGGGCGCGGTACTGATCGGTCTCGCGGTGATCGTGGGCGTGTTCCTGCTGCAGCATGTCGACACGAGCAACGCCGGTTCCTCGACGACGCCGTTGACGAGCGCGAAGACGACGACCACCACGCGCCCGCCCTCCTCGACGTCGACGTCGTCGACCCTTCCCTCGACGCCACCCAAGCCGCCCGATCAGCTGCGCGTCCTCGTGCTCAACGGCGGTGCGGCCTCGGGCGCGGCCGCGGCGCTGCGATCGCAGTTGGAGCAGGTCGGTTACACGAACCAACCCCAGGCGAACACGTGGACGGGACACCAGCAGAACGGCAACAGCATCATGTGCAAGACCGGGCTCGACCGCGAGAAGGTCGCGCTGTCGCAGCAGACCGCGCTGCAGGGTGCCAAAGTGGTCGACTTCGCGTCGCCGGCGCCGCCGTTCAGCTCCGACGCCGACTGTGTTGTCGTCGTCGGCGCGAAGTAGTCAGTTCGGCGCGTTCGCGTCGAGGAGGCGATCGCGCGCCTTTCCCGTCGCGGCGTCGATCACGGTCCACGCCATCGCGAGCGCGCCTTCCGCGACTGCGCGATCGGCCGACGCGTTGACGGCCGCGTCCGCGAATGCGGGCTGGTGGATCACCGCGCCGCCTGACTCGATCGCGATGCACGGATGGATGGCCGGCATCGCCAGGGACACGTTGCCCATGTCGGTCGAGAACGTCGCCGCCCCGTCGTCGGACGGCGGTCGACCGATCGTCTCCGCGTTCGTCCGGTAGAGCTCGGCGAGCTCGTGGTCGTGCTCCATCTGGCCGTACGGCGGGGAGACGTCGGATACGGCGAGCTCGGCGCCGGTGGCCAGCGCGCCCGCCTCGAAGCAGTGCAGGACTCGAGGCATGAGTTGGTCGAGGTCGGCGAGCGTGCGCGACCGTGCCATCCACGTGCCGCTCGTGTGCGCAGGCACGACATTGGCGGCGTCGCCACCGTGCTCGATGAAGCCGTGGACCTGGTCGAAGCGCCGCAAGTGCTGGCGCAGGAGTCCGATCGCGACCTGGGCGACGGTGCACGCGTCGGCGGCGTTGATGCCGAGCTCGGGCGCGCTCGCCGCATGCGACTCGCGTCCGGTGTACTCAACCCGCATGTGCGCCACTGCGCTGACACGCGGGTAGAGGTCCTCAACCGACGCGGGGTGCACCATCATCGCCGCGTGAATGCCGGAGAATGCGCCCCGCTCGAGCATGAAGACCTTGCCGCCGCCGCCCTCCTCGGCCGGTGTTCCGAGCACCGAGAGTGTGATCCCGAGGTCGTCGACGATTGGTGCGAGTGCGAGGCCGGCGCCGACTGCCATCGCGGCGATGATGTTGTGACCGCACGCATGACCGATCGCGGGGAGCGCGTCGTACTCGGCACAGATGGCGATGTGCAAAGGCCCGTCGCCGACGCGAGCGCTGAATGCCGTCGGTAGGTCGCAAATTCCGGCGTCGATCGGGAAGCCACCGTCGGACAGCACGGCCGCCGTCCACGCGCTCGCGCGTACCTCTTCGAATTTCAGCTCCGGGTGCGCGTGGATCCGATGGCTGAGCGCGACCAGGTCTTCCCGGTGGGTCTCGATGGTCGATCGAGCCGCGTCCATCGCATCCATGCCGCTAGCGTCCCACTGTGATCGACGCCGACGCAACGGTTGCCGCGCTGGCCGAACGGCCGGAGCGGGTCGCGTTGCTGCTCGACTTCGACGGATCGTTGGCGCCGTTCGTCGAGCTTGCGAGCGACGCGCGTCCGCTTCCGGAGGCGGTAAGCGTGCTCGCCCGGCTGGTGCCCCGGCTCGGTCGGGTCGCGATCGTGAGTGGTCGTCCCGTCGCATTCCTCGCCGAGCATCTCTCGGTCGACGGGCTCGCCCTGGCCGGGCTGTACGGGATGGAACGCTCGATCGACGGCCGGTACTCCGTCGATCCGCGCGTTCGGCCGTATCTCGTCGCGGTGGCGGCGGCGACGGCCGAGCTCGAGACGTACTTTCCCCCGGAGGTCGTCGAACCCAAAGCCGGTCTGAGCGTGACGCTTCACTGGCGGCCCGCACCCGAACTGGCCGAGGAGATCCTCGAGGTCGCGCGCGACGTCGCCGGGCGGCACGGGCTCAGTGAGCTACGGACCCGCATGGCCGTCGAGCTCCGCCCGCCCGTCGAGATCGACAAGTCCGATCCGACCGATGCATTTGTCGAAGGCTTCGACACCGGGGCGTTCGCGGGCGACGACATCGGCGACTTTCCCGCGTTCGCGGCGCTCGCCTCCGCCGTGAACGCCGGGCGGTTACGGCGGGCCGTGCGGATCGGAGTGAGGTCGCCCGAAGCGCCGGCCGAGCTCGAGGGCATGGTCGACATCGTGGTCGACGGCGCCGCCGGGCTGATCGCGCTGCTATCCCGCGTGGCGGATGAGATCGGAGAGCCAGTCGGCCGGTGAGCGCGCGGCCGCGAGGCCGCGCAGCTTCTTCGCCATCG
>DATJAA010000378.1:0-3706 GCA_035516815.1 Acidimicrobiia bacterium
GTCGCGCGCGCTCGGCCCGGCAACGGTGCAGGCACTGTCGCACGAAGTGTTCCCCAAACGGCACTGGGGTGTGATGGCCGAGAGCGAGACCTTCGCGCACCTCGAGCATCTCGCGCACGAAGGTGAGGCGGAGCGCTGGGAGGAGAAGGGCATGCTCGTCTATCGCATGGCGCCTGTCGCGGGCGTCGCATGACGGCAACCGACACGCAGATCGAGCACGAGTCGGTCGACCTCCTCTCACACCTCATTCGCAACGCGTGCGTCAACGACGGTACGCCGCGCTCGGGATTCGAATCGCGCAGCACCGACGTCCTCGCGCAGTATCTCGGCGACACCGGTCTCGACCTCGAGCGCTACGTCGCCCAACCCGGCCGTGAGAATCTCGTGGCGCGGATCGAAGGCAGCGATCCGACCGCACCGACCCTTCTGCTGATGGGTCACACGGATGTCGTTCCCGCCAACGCCGACGGTTGGAGACGCGACCCGTTCGGCGGCGAGGTCGTCGACGGGGAGGTATGGGGCCGCGGCGCGGTCGACATGCTCAACCTCACCGCGACCATGGCGGTCGCGTTCCGGTCGCTCGCGCGATCGGGTTTCACGCCGCGTGGAACGCTCGTGTACCTCGCGGTGGCCGACGAGGAGAACCTCGGAACGTGGGGCGCGGAGCATCTGCTCGACCACGAACGCGACGCGGTGATGGCCGACTACGTCATCACCGAGGCCGGAGGCTTCCAAATGCCGACGACACGCGGACCACGCCTGCCGGTGATCGTCGGGGAGAAGGGTTCGTACTGGTGCCGCATAACCGTGCGAGGAACGCCGGGTCACGCATCGCAGCCGTTCCGAACGGACAACGCGCTGGTGACGGCGGCCGAGGTAGTGCGCCGGCTCGCCGAGTACCGGCCCCCGACCGAGATCCACGAAACGTGGCGGCGCTTCATCGAGGGCGTCGACTTCGGCGCCGAGTGGAACGCGCAGCTGCTCGATGAGGCGCGGCTTGCAGATTTCTGCGAGGAGCTTCCCATCGGTCTGGCGCGCCAGGCCCATGCCTGCACTCACACGACCTTCGCGCCGACGGTGCTGCACGGCGGCACCAAGACGAACGTCATCCCCGACACGGTGGAACTCGAAGTCGACATCCGCACGCTTCCCGGACAGCACAGCGCAGATATCGACGCCATGCTCGAGGACGCGCTCGGTGATCTGGTTTCGTGCGTCGAGATCACGCCGTTCGACGAGAACGAGTCGACTTCGTCGCCGGCGGATACGCCACTCTGGGACGCGCTGGCGCGAGTCTCGTCGACGTTGGTCGAAGGTTCCGCGCTCGTGCCGTTCCTCACCGTGGGAGCGACTGACGCAAGATTCTTCCGAAAGGCAGGGTCCGTCGCATACGGCTACGGGCTGTTCAGCCGGCGGCTGTCCTTCGACGACTACGCGTCGATGTTCCACGGCAACGACGAGCGGGTCGACATCGAATCGCTCGTGTTGTCGACCCGGCTCTGGGAGGGCCTCGCGCACGACATGCTTCTCCCTTAGTCATGCCGGTCGGGAGAACGAGACCGGACCCGGTTCGGTCCCGCTCCGCTCCGCCAAAATCGTTGGTCCAACCGGCACGCGCCCTGGCAGAGTGCGGCGTGCCCGAGAACTTCTTCGACGAAACGATCGCGGCGCGGTACGACACCTACTGGCCCGAGCTGTTCGACCCCGCCGTCATCGATCCGGTGGTGAACGTTCTCGCCGATCTGGCCGGCTCGGGCGCCGCCCTCGAGTTCGGCATCGGCACGGGTCGCATCGCGTTGCCCCTGAGCCGGCGGGGTGTACGCGTCCACGGGATCGAACTGTCGGCCGCGATGGCCGCGCGGCTGCAGACGGAGCCCGGCGCGGACCAGATCGGCGTGACCGTCGGCGACTTCGCGACGACGCCGGTCGGCGCGTTGTTCGACCTTGTGTACCTCGTACGCAACACGATCACGAACCTGACCTCGCAGGACGAACAGGTTGCGTGTTTCTGCAACGCCGCCTCGCACCTGGCACCGGGCGGTCGGTTCGTCATCGAGAACTACATCCCGGAGCTTCGGCGTCTGCCGCCCGGCGAGACCATTCACGCGTTTACCGTCACCCCCGCCCATCTCGGCTTCGAGGAATACGACGTCGCGACCCAGATCGCGCTCTGTCACCACTATTGGGTCGTCGACGGCGCGCTCGAGACGTTTTCGGCGCCCTTCCGGTACGTCTGGCCTTCCGAGCTCGACCTGATGGCGCGGCTCGCGGGAATGACCTTGCGTGAGCGCTGGAGCGACTGGGACCGTGAGCCGTTCACGAGTGAGAGCCGGAGTCACGTCTCGGTATGGCAGAAGGTCGCGGAGCCGGAAGGTGCTACGGGAGCGCGTCCGGCAGATGTGATGTGATTGAACCGTGCGTTCCGATGAAGCGTCGCTGACCGCTCGGGGCGTGGCGCTGGCGCGTTCGAGGGTTGATCGTCCGGAATGGTCGACAGGTGACGCCGCAGCCGACGATCGTCTCATCGCGAGCCTCGCAGAGGGGCTCGACGCCGAGCGCCGGGAGCGGCGTGGTGGCGGCGATTCCGACTTCCTCGCCTACCTGTCGGCGCGGACCCAGTTCTTCGACGCGGCTGTGCTGCGGGCGCTCCGCGAGGGCGTCGACCAGATCATCGTGCTCGGAGCCGGCTACGACGGCCGCGCCTTGCGGTATCGCACCCCGGGCGTGACGTTCTTCGAGGTCGATCATCCCGCGACGCAGACCGACAAGAGACGCCGCCTGCGCGAGATCGGCGCTTCGGACGAGGGCATCGTCTTCGTGCCCGCCGATTTCACCGAATCCGGCCTCGACGACGCGCTCGACGCCGCCGGCCACCGCCCGCGCCGGCGGACACAGTTCGTGTGCGAGGGCGTGCTCCGCTACCTGCCCGAGAGGTCGTACCGCGAGCTTCTGCGGGTCGTCGCGGCGCGGGCGGCGCCGGATTCGGAGCTGGCGGTCAGCATCTCCACGCGCGATCGTGAGCCCACCGAACATGAGCGCGATCGCGAGCGCGCCCTCGCCGAATCGGGCGAACCCGTGCTCACGGTTCCGCCGGCCACGCTCGCGCTCGAATGGCTCGAGGAGGCGGGATGGACACCCGTCTCCGTCGGCGACGCGGCCGATCTGTCGGCGCGCGCCCGCGGGGGCCGCCTGCTCGTGCGCGCCGCTCGCCGGTAGGCGCCGCTGCCGGTGTGCTCGCTGCCGGTGTGACTTTCGTCGCAAGTCGCTGCGATCGGCGGCTCACATCCGGCGCGCGTTCAAGCGAAATGCGCGCCCGGCCGATAGCGCTTCACCGTCGCGGAAAGACGGTGGACGAAGCGTTGAACCATCGCCTGCAACATGGTCGCCTGGGTGGTGGGGAGCGAGTGGCGAACCCGGCGTCCTCGAAGCTGATCTGGTGGATGGGAGCTTCGTGGTTCGTTCGTTGAGGTCGTCGAGAGCCGGACGCTTCGCATCGCGTGGTGCGCTGTGCGTCGCGATACTGCTTGCGGTCGGGCTCGTCACACGACTCGCCGCGGCTTGGCCGGTTGCGATGACCGCAGTCACCACCGTCGTCGCCGTCGGATCGATGATCGCGGGCTTCGTGATCAACGGCCGCGGCCATGGCGCGCAGTGGCGCAAGGCGTGGGTCCTGCTCGGACTCGCGCTGACGCTCCTCACGATCAGC
>DATJAA010000379.1:0-4075 GCA_035516815.1 Acidimicrobiia bacterium
CCCTGCGGCTAGGGGATCGGCGCCGGACCGGCCGCGGGCGGCGATGTGAACACGGCCCCGTGCAGGCCCTCGACGCGCGTCTTCGTTCCGCCCGATCCGACTGCGAAAAGCACGTAGTCCGAGGGTCGTCCCGTCCAGCACCACGCGGCAGGCCCGGTCGGTGCGGCATTGGGGAACGCCTTCGGCGCGGGGTACCCACCCGGGCCGACCTGCAATGACCTCACCTCTTGTACCGATGCAAGCTTTGCGTTGAGGACGGTCCGCGCGCCGAGCGCGCGGCGGCACATCTGCAGTGCACCGGTCGCGGCGCCGGCGGCCCCAGCAGTCCCAAGGGCAGCCGCGGCCGGAACGGTGGACGCCGATCGCGCCGGCGGCGAGGCGTGCGAGGCACCGTGGGTACAGGCCGCGGCGGCGACGAGTGCAACCGTCATCCCCGCCACCGTTCGTGCACCCATGCCGTCGTTGGACGATACCGACACGTTCGGAGTTCCACGTTCCGCACTGGGAGGGAGTGGCCGGGACCGGCGTCGATCCGGTGACCTCGCGCTTTTCAGGCGCGCGCTCTGCCAACTGAGCTACCCGGCCGTATTCCGAGTCGCACTCGCTGCTCGGCGGGATACCCGCCTCGCGGCCGCTCGCTGCTCCCGCCAGTTCGCTCGCGGTACTCGCTCACGGCCGCGTGCGGAATCTCGCCTCGCGGTTTGCGCTTCCCTGCGGTCCTGACGGGATTTGAACCCGCGGCCTCCGCCTTGACAGGGCGGCGTGCACTCCAAACTGCACCACAGGACCTGGATGATTGGGTCGCTTGCGCTACGCCTCCCCTTCGGTCGGCTCCGCTGACGCTCCCCCTTCTTGCACCCCCAGGGGAGTTCGAATCCCCGTTACCGCCGTGAAAGGGCGGCGTCCTAGGCCACTAGACGATGGGGGCTCGGTCTTCACCGGAGGGGTACAGGGTAGCAGCCGGTCGCTACGGTTTGCCCGTGCAGATGCGGGCGGCAGGGAAGGCGTGGCACTTGCCGCGCGTCGTAGTGCTCGTCGTACTCGTGCTCCTGGCGGGATGCGGCGGGGGTGGCGGATCGAAGTCGTCGGGGACGAGTCGCTCGGCCGCGTGCGCGTACGTCGCCAAGCTCGACCAGATCGCCCGCACCGTCGCGCAGGCTGATGTGCACGATCCCGATCAGTTCAACAAGACGCTCGAGACCGCGGTGCACGACTACGTGACGAACGTCCGGGCGCTGCGCGCGGTCGCGCCCGGGAACCTCGCGGCCGGCCTCGATCGCGTCGAGT
Organism: Acidimicrobiia bacterium; assembly: GCA_035516815.1. Lineage (GTDB taxonomy): Bacteria > Actinomycetota > Acidimicrobiia > IMCC26256 > PALSA-610 > PALSA-610. Next base: position 1,288 of record DATJAA010000379.1, read on the forward strand.
CCGACGTGCAGCAGTATCGCTTCGACGCCGCGCTCACCGACCGCAGCGCGCTGGACGCGTATGCGGCGCGCACGTGCGGCCGGGTCGTGCGGGAACCCTTCCCGCTGACGACGCTCGCATCCTCGGGTTCCGCCGCGACGTCGACGACGATGCCGGTGGTTTCCACGACCGTCTCCGGCTGACTCGTCGTCTCCGCTGCGTGTGCGGTCGCGGCAATCCGCGTGCGAGAGTGCAGCGGAAGGAGGACGAGATGACCGAGACGGATTGCGAATCGCGGCAGGCGCTGCGTGAGCTGATCGCGCTGTTGCAGGAGGTCGACGAGCGCTATCTCGGCGACGAGTGGAGCGCGCCGATGTTCGGCGACCTTCCCGACGGCTACCGCAGCGTGGCGTCCTTGCTCGAGGGCGCGCTGTACCTCACGTTCGAGCTCGATGCCGAGCGGCCGTTCTTCCGGCGGATCGTCACCCGTTCGCGCAAGATGCTCGGCGACAACGCCGACGCGATCTACTACACCGCGCCGATTCGCTCCGACCGCGCTTATCGCGTCACCGGCAATCTCGCCGGCGCGGTGTACCTCTCGTTCACGATCGAACGGGAGTCGGGCGAGGGCGGGTACAGCACCGAGACCGCGGGCGTGCTGAACGACGACCGCATCGACTTCTCGGCCGGCGGCGACTTCGAGGTGTTCTTCGGCGGCGCGTCGCGCGATCGGAACTGGCTCGAGCTCGTTGAGGGCGCGTCGGAGATCATCGTCCGCTGCTACTTCGAGGATCCGACGCCGACGGCCGCCGACGTGACGCGCATGGTGCCGCTCACGATCGAGCCGGTCGAGCCGGTCGGTCCGCCCGCACCGTGGGACGATGCCTCGGTCGCGGCCGGATGGCGGCGTGTCGCCGCGTTCGTGCGGTCTCGCACGCTCGACCAGCCCAAGCCGGGCGAGCGAGTGCAGCCGACGTGGGTGTCGACCACGCCGAACGTGTTTCCCAAGCCCGAGTTACCGGGCACCTTCGCGTTCGCGGCCGCCGACGCGGCTTACTCGATGGCGCCCTATCTGCTCGCGCCGGACGAGGCGCTCGTGATCACCGGACGCTGGCCGAAGTGCCGCTTCGCGAGCGTCGCGCTGTGGACGCGCTATCTGCAGACGTACGACTACGCGCACCGAAGCGCCGGACTCAACCGGGCGAGCACGCAGCTCGAACCGGACGGGAGCTTCCGCATGGTGTTGGCGCCGTCCGATCCGGGCGTCCCGAATTGGATCGACACCGAAGGCAAGCCGTTCGGGATGGTGTTCTGGAGGTTCTTCCTGCCCGAAGACGACGTCGAGACTCCCCAGGCGATGGTCGTGAAGTTGGCGGACTTGCGGTGACGGCATTCGACCTTTCGGCCGAGCGCGCGGTTCAGCAGGCGGTCGAGCAGACCGGTCTCGACGACCTCGGCGACCCTTCGTGGCGCGACGGACTGGAGCGGCTCGTCGACGCGCTGCGCGATGAAGCGCAGCTGAACGAGCTCGGTGCCGCGCTCGTCGGCGGTGAGCTCACGGGGTATCTCGGCGATCGGATGAGGATCATCGACTACCGCAAGTCGCATCCTGAGCTCGTCGGCGTCGACGTCCTGCCGCCGATCGTGATCGTCGGCCAGGGACGTACGGGGACGACGATCCTGCACGAGCTGCTCGCGATGGACCCCGGCTCGCGGGTGCCGCTCACGTGGGAGGTCGACCACCCAGTTCCGCCGCCGGAGACGGCCACGTACGAGACCGATCCGCGCATCGCCGAGACCGACCGGACGCTCGCAGGCGTCGACGTCGTGCTGCCGGGGTTCATGCAGATGCATCCGATGGGCGCGCAGCTGCCGCAAGAGTGCGTGCGGATCACGTCATCGGACTTCCGCAGCATGATCTTCCCGACGCAGTACAGCGTGCCGTCGTACGCGCGGTGGCTGCTGCACGAGGCCGACATGGCGCCCGCGTATCGCTGGCACCGGATGTTCCTGGAGCACTTGCAGTCGCGGCACCCCGCGGCGCGTTGGGTGCTGAAGTCGCCGGGGCATCTGTGGGCGCTCGACGCGCTCGTCGCCGAGTACCCGAACGCGCTGCTGGTGCAAACGCACCGTGATCCGCTGCGGATCCTGGCGTCGCTGTCATCGCTGGTCGCCAAGCTGCGTTCGATGGCGAGCGACGCGGCGACGATCCCGCGGGCGGCGGCCGACTTCGCGCAGGACATCCTCGACGGGCTCGACCGCTCGGTCGACGCGCGGGAGAGCGGGACGATCGCGGCGGATCGCGTGGTCGACCTGCAGTTTCGTTCGTTCATTGCCGACCCCTTCGCTACGATCAACGAGATCTACGGGAAGCTCGGGCTCGAGCTGCAGCCCGAGGCCGAGCGGCGGATGCGCGAGTTCTTCGTTGCGAATCCCTCCGACAAGCACGGCGTGCACACGTACCGGTTCGCGGACACGCGTCTCGTCGAGGGGGAATGGCGGGAGCGGGCGCGTCGATACCAGGAGTACTTCGACGTTCCGAGCGAGTCGCTCGGATAGGTCGGCCATAATTCCCATTTGGGGCCGCTGGCGCAACTGGCAGCGCGACGGACTTTTAATCCGCAGGTTCCGGGTTCGAGTCCCGGGCGGCCCACTCTCTGACCTGCCCAGGGAGGTTGGGGCTGTCTGGGCGCGCGCTTCCGGTCCCCGACGAGATCGCTCGCGGAGAACTTGCCAAACAATTCGGCGTTTACCGCGGCACCGTCGGGCGGTGGTTCACCCGGCGCGGCCCCCCAAAACCCCCCCCGCC
>DATJAA010000380.1:0-20420 GCA_035516815.1 Acidimicrobiia bacterium
AGGACCGGACCCACGACGAGGTTGAAGAGGGCCGAGACGTACGACGGCATGTATCCGTCGAGGAGTCGAAGATCCAGCCCGAATGGATGGATGACGTCGGGAACGTGGAACGGAACGAGGTGGCCGTGCGCGATAAGCCGGCCCATTCGCCAGCCGAGCCACGTGTAATAGCGGGCGTCGTCACCGGCCCCGAGTATCTGCGTGCGCGCGTGCCAGAGCCCCGGCCACATGACCAGCGCGATCGCGATCGCGTACACCGCCAGCTCCGCCAAGCGCGGCCACGCACTGTCGGGAAGGCGTCGGGCGACCGGTGAGCGCGTGGAGCCGGGGACAGACAAGTCCGTACTACGCGTCGTGTAGCGCGTGCGTGTCACGCGCGGTCGTGTCGGCGCGCCGATCGCGGCCAGGGGTGACGCGATGCGCGAGCCGGAGGACCGGGCGCTCGAGCGCGAACCAGCTCACGCTGGCGGCGAACACCACGATCGGCAGCGCCACCAGCAGCACGACAAACCAGTTGCCGCGGTAGAGAGGCCAATCGAGCCAGTCCGCCACGATGCGCAGGATGTACCAGTGCCACAGGTAGATGCCGTAGCTGATCAGACCGAGGTACACCGCCGGCGCGGACCTGAGCAACCGGCGGATCGCACCACGGTCCTGCGGCCCAAGCACGACAGGCACCACGACGCATACGCCAACCGCCATCTGCAGGAGGTTCAGGCCGATGGCCTGAGCCGCGCTCGGCGCTTCGAGCGGGTCGAGCCGGAGCACGAACGGGATGGCCGCGAGCGCGACCGCACCCGCACCCCACCATGCCCAGGTCGGCCGGCCGATCCGCGAGAGACGTTCCGCCGCCGGGGCCTCCCAGCGGCGAGCGCTCAGCACCGCGAGCAGCATTCCGAGCGCGAACGCTCCGAGATGTTGAGGCAAGACCGTGACCCAGGGCGCGTCGAGGCCGTTGCCGATCGCGACGATCGACACGATCCCGATCACGAACAGGACCGCGAGACCGACGAGCTCGACGGTCAGCGCCAAATACCGTCTCGCCAGGAAGCCGATCAGCGCCGCGTAGAACGGCAGGAACACGTAGAACGACACCTCTACGACCAGGCTCCACGCCGGCGGCAGGCCGTCGACGAACGGATTGATGTGCACGTACGTCTGCGTGAGCGTCGTGTGGAGCAAGAACCCGTGGAGCCCGTAGATGTTGATGCGGGGCACGACGAACGTGAAGAACGCGAGCACCAGCCAGTACGCGGGATAGATCCGCGCCACGCGGCGGACGGCGTAGCCGCCCACATCGACGCCGGGGGCGGCGGTCAGGTGCGACGCCGCGAACGGCAGGTAGAGCAGGCACCCCGACGTCACGAAGAAGATCCAAACGCCGGCATTCAGAGTGCCGAAGAGGGAACCGCCCTTCGTGACGAAGTCGGCGTTGAAGAACACCGCGTGGTACACCACGACCATCAGGGCCGCGAGCGCGCGCACGCCGTCGAAGCACGGGAAGCGCTCGTGTGACCCGGCAGGTCGCGCGATCGTGCTCTCCGGGGCCATCGTGCGACCTTGACACGAAGCGCCCCCCGCAGCAAGCAACCCACCCAACAGTTGGCACGCTCACACCCGCCCACGCCACACCACGCCACACCACCCACCCAAGGCGCGGTGCTTCTAGGCTCGGCCGACCGAGGCGGAACATTGTGAGGGAATGCTGTGGACGAGCGTCCGGTCTTGTGCTGTTGCGCGGTGACTCTCGTCCTCGACGGCACGACCATCCTCGAGTCGGTCGATTGGACGGTGCACGGCGGGGAACGCTGGGTTGTCCTCGGCGCAAACGGCGCGGGGAAGACCTCGCTGTTGCGTATCGCGTCGCTCTACCAGCATCCTTCCTCGGGAACGGTCGAGGTGCTCGGAGAGCGGCTCGGCCGGACCGACGTGCGCGCCCTGCGCGAGCGCATTGCCTTCTCGTCGCCGGCGCTCGCCGCCCGGCTCGAACCGTCGATGACCGCGGCCGAAGTCGTCATGACCGCTCGTTACGCCGCGCTCGCGCCGTGGTGGCACCGCTATACCGATGGTGACCGTGATCGCGCGGTTGCACTGCTGCGCGACTGGCGCTGTGGGGCCCTGGCGACACATCCGTTCCCGACGCTTTCCGCCGGCGAACGGCAGCGCGTGTTGCTCGCTCGCATGCTGATGAACGAGCCGGGTATCGCGCTCCTCGACGAGCCGACCGCCGGCCTCGACATCGGCGGCCGCGAAGAACTCGTCGCCGATCTCGCCTCGTGGGCGCGGGATGCGGACCGTCCGCCGATCGTGCTGGTTACCCACCACCTCGAGGAGATCCCGCCCGGCTTCACTCACGCGCTGGTGTTGAAGGAGGGCGAGCACCTTGCGTCCGGTCCGCTCCACGAGACGGTCACGTCTGCGGTACTGAGCGAAGCGTTCGGCCTACGGTTGCGGGTCGACGAGAACGGCGGTCGCTACACCGCGCGCCTGTAGCCGTAGCCGACGCCGGTTAGGCGCTGCGCCGGGATTCGTCCTCGGTGACGAGGGTCGGTGTGACCTTGCGCATGACGACTTCCTTGTCGACCACGCACTTCACGACGTCGGTGCGGGAAGGAAGGTCGTACATCACCTCGAGCAGGACCTCTTCGAGGATCGCGCGCAGACCGCGAGCTCCGGTGCCGCGTTTCAGCGCTTCGTCGGCGATGGCGTCGAGCGCGTCGTCGCCGAACACGAGGTCGACGTCGTCGAAGTGGAAGAACTTCTGGTACTGCTTCACCAGCGCGTTCTTCGGTTCGATGAGGATGCGCATCAGCGCGTCCTTGTCGAGGTTGTGCACGACGCCGACAACTGGGAGACGGCCGACGAACTCGGGGATCAAGCCGAACTTCAGTAGATCCTCGGGGAGCACGTCGGCGAGGAACCGGCCCGTCTCCTCGAGGTCGTTCTTGCGGCGGACGTCGGCGCCGAAGCCGATTCCGCGGTTGCCGACGCGCGCCTCGATGATGCGATCGAGACCCGCGAACGCGCCCCCGCAGATGAAGAGGATGTTCGTGGTGTCGATCTGGATGAACTCTTGGTGCGGGTGCTTGCGCCCACCTTGCGGCGGGACCGACGCGGTGGTTCCCTCGAGGATCTTGAGCAGCGCCTGCTGCACACCCTCGCCGGAGACGTCGCGGGTGATGGAAGGGTTCTCGGCCTTGCGCGCGATCTTGTCGATCTCGTCGATGTAGATGATCCCGGTCTCGGCCTTCTTGACGTCGTAGTCGGCGGCCTGGATCAGCTTGAGCAGGATGTTCTCGACGTCCTCGCCGACGTAGCCGGCTTCGGTGAGTGCGGTCGCGTCCGCGATGGCGAAGGGCACCTTCAACATGCGCGCCAATGTCTGCGCGAGCAGCGTCTTGCCGCAACCCGTCGGACCGATGAGCAAGATGTTCGACTTCTGCAACTCGACGTCGGGGTCGCCGTACGCGCCGACCTGGACGCGCTTGTAGTGGTTGTACACGGCGACGGAGAGGATCTTCTTCGCCTGCTCCTGACCGATGATGTAGTCGTTCAGGTAGTCGTAGATCTCGACGGGCTTCGGGAGGTCGTCGAACCGGACCTCGGTGTTCTGCGACAGCTCTTCCTCGATGATCTCGTTGCAGAGATCGATGCACTCGTCGCAGATGTAGACGCCCGGGCCCGCGATGAGTTTCTTGACTTGCTTTTGGCTCTTTCCGCAAAAAGAGCACTTCAGCAGGTCGCCACCATCACCGAACTTTGCCACAGGAAAGGCCCCTTTCCCCCGAGGTCCCCGACGCCTTAGCTCGTGCCTTCAGCCGACGGTACCGCGGCGAGCTCCCGGTTGGTGAGGATCTCGTCGACGATGCCGTACTCCTTGGCCTCGATACCGCTCATGATGAAATCGCGGTCGGTGTCCTTGGACACCCGGTCGAGGGCCTGCCCCGTGTGGAAAGCCAGGATCTCGTCGAGGAGCTCACGCATCCGGACGATCTCCTTGGCCTGGATCTCGATGTCGACGGCCTGGCCGGACGCACCGCCGTGGGGCTGGTGAATGAGCACCCGGGCGTGCGGAAGGATGAACCGCTTGCCGGGCGCGCCGGACGCGAGCAGCACCGCGGCGGCCGAAGCCGCCTGGCCGATGCAACACGTCTGCACGTCGGGCTTGATGTACTGCATCGTGTCGTAGATGGCGAACAGGCCGGTGATCTCGCCGCCGGGCGAGTTGATGTACATGATGATGTCTTTTTCGGGATCCTCGGACTCGAGGATCAGCAGCTGCGCGATCAGGAGGTTCGCGACGCTGTCGTCGACGGGCGTACCGAGGAAGATGATGCGGTCGTTCGCGAGCCGCGAGTAGGGGTCCCACTCCATGCGGCCGCGCGGAGTGTCTTGGATGAACCGCGGCACCGGGACGTATTCGTTGCGGGTACTCACGCCTCGGACTCCTTCTCTTCCTCGTGGTCGTGCGAGTGGTCGTGGTCGTGCGGGTGGTGGTGATCGTGTTTGTGGTCGTGATCGTCGTGGAGCTCGCTGTCGGGCACCGTCAGGTCGATCTCGTTCCCGGTCTCGTCGACCACGGTCGTGTGACCGACGAGGAACTCGAGCGCCTTTCCACGTGCGACCTCAGAGCGTACCGCCTCGAGCGCGCCGCTCCGTTCGAGCTCGCGGCGCACCTTCGCCGGCTTTTGCTCCGCGCGGCCGGCGAGCTGCTCGACCTCGCGGTCGAGGTCCTCGTCGCTCGCAGTGAGGCCCTCTTGCACGACGACCGCGCGCAGCGCGAGGTCTGCGAGCACCGCACGCGCCGCCCCGATCCGGATCTCGTCGACGAACGCCTGGGGCTCCTGGCCCGTCATCTCGAGGTACTGCTCGAGACTCGCTCCCTGATGCGACAAGCGGTGTGCGAGATCTTCCACCCGCCGGCGGGTCTCGGAGTCGATGAGCGTGGCCGGTGCTTCGATCGGGACGAGATCGGCCGCGGCCTCGAGCACCTTGTCGCGTAGCGCCATCTGCGCCTGCAAGCGTTGCATCGTCTCGACCCGCTTGCGGATGTCGGCCCGCAGCTCGTCGACCGTCTCGAACTCGCTCGCCTCCTTCGCCCACTCGTCGGTGAGCTCGGGGAGCACCTTCTGCTTCGCTTCCTTGACGATCACACGGAACTTGGCCTCGTTGTCCGCGAGCTCACCGAATCGCTCGGGGAGCTGCGCGGAGAACTCGAGGATCGCGCCGGGCTTCGTGCCCCGCAGCTGGACGTCGAGCTCGTCGACGACCATGCCCGATCCGACGCGGTACAGGAAGTCGGTTGCTGTAAGCCCTTCGACTGCCTCGCCGCCGATGGTGCCGGCGACATCGATCGTGGCGTACGCATCGTCGATCAGCGGAAAATCGGAATCCGCGAGATCGGCGAACCGGTCGCGCAGCGCGTCGACCTGCCGGTCGACATCGGCGTCGGACACGGGCTGGAACGGGAGCTCGACTCGCAGCTCGTCGTAGCCGAGGAGCTTCACCTGCGGGCGGATCTCGACGACCGCGTCGAACTCGACGTCGCCTTCGTCCTTGCCCGACGTGATCTCGATCTCGGGCGGAGCGATGACGTCGACATCGTGCTCGTTGACGGCCTCGACGTAGTACTCGGGCAACGCGTCCTGCAGCGCTTGCTCGCGCGCGATGTCGGAGCCGAGACGCGCCTCGAGCAAACGGCGCGGCGCCTTACCCGGACGGAAGCCCGGGACGCGCACCTCGCGGGCGAGCTTGCGGAAGGCGGCATCGATCGCCCGCTCGAACTCGGTCGCGGGCACCACCACGTGCAGCTTCACGCGGCTCGCGACTCCCGCCGGCGAGTCGTCGGGCGCAGCGGTTTCCTCGTCGCTCTCGACGGGCTCGACGGTGCTCTGCATAAGGAGGAAGCAGTGTACCGGCGGCCCGTGCCGCACTCGGCCTACCATCCCGCGGCGTCGGATCCGGGCCACCGACGTACCCGAAATGCGGCGCCGGGCGCACTGGAGCGGCGGAAAGGCGGACTGTGGTCGATCTTCGGGGTCGGGTGGCGATCGTGACGGGGGCCGGTCGCGGCATCGGTCGCGCGCACGCGACACGACTCGCGGCCTACGGGGCACGCGTCGTCGTGAACGACGCCGGCGTTGCGACCGACGGCGCCGAGACCGACGAGGATCCGGCGGCCGAAGTCGTGCGGGAGATCCGGGCCGCAGGCGGCGAGGCCGTCGCGCGCCGTGGCGACATCGCCGATTCCGCGACCGCGGACGCGCTCGTACAGCAGGCACTCGACACCTGGGGTCGCCTCGACGTCGTGATCAACAATGCCGGTTTCGGGCGACCGCGCATGGTGTTCAACCTCGGTAACGACGAGTGGGACGACGTGATCCGCGTTCATTTGCGCGGAACGTTCGTGATGTCACGCCCGGCGTGCCGGTACTGGCGCGGAGTCGCCAAGGAGCACGGTCGTGCCTACGGCCGCTTGATCAACACCGCGACCGGCCTGCTCGTGTACGGCGGTGCCGGTCAGTCGAACTACGTCGCCGCCAAAGCGGGAGTGCAGGCGTTCACCGAGGCGGTCGCCACCGAGATGGCACCGTACGGCGTTACCGCGAACACGATCATGCCGGGCGCGAACACCCGGCTGGCGCAGATCGGCTGGCGCATGGAACGCAACTCGGGCCGAGAGGAATCACTCGATTTCGACCCACGAGATCCTGTACACGTCGGCGAGTTCGGCGCGTATCTGTCGTCACCGGACGCCGGCTGGATCTCCGGCCAGACGTTCCAGGTGCGGGGAGGCATCATCGAGCACGTCGGCGCGTGGTCGATCGGCGCGACGGCCCGAGCGACCGATCGCGGATTCACCGCCGACGACTACTGCCACGAGATGCCACGACTGTACGGAGCAGGCGCGAAGCGCGCCGATCCGCCGCCGGCGGAGTGGAAGGCGAGACGTTCGGGCGCGTGAAACCCCCACGGTCCGGCACGTGAGCGGTCGGGTTGCGACCGTTATTTCTTGTCGGGCGCGTCGTCGGCGGCGCCCTCTTCGAGACCCTTCTTGAACTCCCTCTGAGCCGAGCCGAGGCCACGTGCGAGCTTCGGAAGCTGCGAGCCGCCGAACAACACCAGGATGACGGCCAGGACGATCAGGAGTTCGGGTCCAAAGATCTCCGAAAGCATGAACCCGAGTGTACCTGCGGGACGGACGCCCGGCGTCCGCGCGCGGACGTCGCACCGGCGCGCCGTCAGCGACGGGTCAGCCGGCGCCAGGTGGCGAGGTCGCGCTCGTCGGCCGGGCGGCCGGCCCGGGTGACGGGATCGACGTCGGCTGCCTCGGCCCGGAGCGCCGCCGCGGTGCAACGCTCGGGCGGACGGCGGCCGAAGGGGTCGAACTGGTAATGGCGCATCGCGTTCCGGTGCGTGATCCTCGTGACGACGGAGGCGTCGAGGCCGCCGAAGAGCTCGGCGCACCGCTCGGGCGCGTTCGGCCATGAGCTGTCCGAGTGCGGGTAGTCGCTCTCCCAGCAGACGTTGTCGACGTTGAGCTCGTCGAGGAGTTTGACGCCGATGCGATCGGTGATGAAGCAACAGAGGATGCGTTCGCGGAACAGTTCGGTCGGTGAGAGGCCCTGCGGCCGCTCGTGGCGCATCCACCCGTTGTGCCGCTCGAGCGTGTGCTCGGCACGCCACAGGAAATACGGGATCCAACCGATATCTCCCTCGGTGAGCGCGAAGCGCAACGCCGGGAACCGGTGCCAGAACTGCGCCCAGAGCAGATCGCCCAGTGTGTAGATCGCCATCACCGACGAGAGGTTCATCGGTACCGGCGCGGGCGCGTCGGCCGAGGTCGACGCGCTCTTCGAGGACGATCCGACATGCGTACACAAGACCGTGCCGGTGTCGCAGCACGCGCCGAACAGCGGATCCCAGGCGTCGGTGTGGATGCTGGGCATCCCGAGGCCGGCAGGATTCTCGGAGAACGTGACCGCGTGGCAGCCCATCGCGGCCAGGCGCCGAACCTCCCGCGCCGCCTCCTCGACGTCGAACAGCGGGAGGATCCCGCACGGAATGAACCGATCCGGATACGCGCCGCACCACTCGTCGACGTGCCAGTCGTTGTACGCCTTGATCATCACGAGGTTGACCTCGCGATCGGGTCCCTGGTTCAGGACCTGCCCGGAGAAGCCGGTCCAGTTGGGGAAGTTGAGCCCGGCGAGCTGACCCCCCGCCGACATGTCGCGGACGCGCTCGTGGACGTCGTAGCAACCGGGCCGCATGTGCTCGTACCGGAGAGGATCGACGTTGAAATACTCCGGCGACTTCCCGGCGACCGCGTTGAGGCCGAGATTGCGGCCGCGGATCTCGCCGTAATACCACTGCTGCGAACCGTCGTCCTCGTCGACGACACGCGGCGCGAGCGCGCGGTAGCGATCGGGTACGTGCGCGTCGAACATGCCGGCCGGCTCGCAGATGTGGTCGTCGACGGAGACGAGGACGAGCTCGTCGGCGATGACCGTGCCGGCGTCGGTCACCGGACGACGTCTCCGTCGACCTGGGGTGTCGGGACGACGACGAGCGGCATGTCGTCGGGGGCGCCGAACGCGACGGAGGCCTTCGAGAATGCGATCGCGGTCGCGATCGTGGCGGTCAGCTCGACGATCTCGGCGTCGGAGAACTCGTCGAGCAGCGCCGCACGTAGTCCGGGCTCGACGCGCGCGTCGGCGATGAGTGCGTCGGCGAGCCGCGCCGCGAGCTTCCACCGGGACGGCAGCGCACTGTCGTCGTAGCCGTCGTCGATGAGGGCGACGTAGTCCTCCTCGAGGCCCTGCTCGCGAGCGGTCGCGAACCTGAGGTTCTTGCAGATCCCGCACCCCGTGACGCGCGCGTTGCGAAGGCGCCCGACCTCCTTGGTGGGATCGTCGACGACACCGTCCGACCACAACGTGCCGTAGTACGCGTTGAACGCCGTCCAGAGCGACGGCCGATGATCGAACGGGGTGAGCCCGCCCTTCGGTGACCTGACCCTGGGCATCACACCTCCAGCGCGACCGAGAAGCGCGCGAGGGCGTCGTACATGGCAACCGCGAGTGTCAGTGTGGCGAGCTGCGCGTCGTCGAAGTGTTCGTGGAGCGCGACGAAATCCTGGTCGCGTAGAACGTGCGGGTCGAGCGCGTACTGCTCGGCGTACCCGACGGCCGCGCGCGAAGCCGCCGAGAGGTCGAGCGACGCGGTCGGATCGGGGTCGAATCGCAGCAGTGCGTCGATGCGCGCCCGGCATGCGGCGAGTGTCTCCCCGTCGACCCCGCCGCCGTCGAGGCCGTCGAGCAACTCACGAAACCGCGCGTACGCGTTCGGGCGCAATCCAAAGACACGATCGAGCGCCAAATCGCCGGGCGCCTCCGATCGCAGCCAGGTCATGTCACCACCTTTCCGAGCATCTCGAGCAGCGCGACGCGTTCCTCGGCGTCGAGCACTCCGAGATTCCTTCCGAACATCCGATCGGTGCGCGCCTCTGCAAGCGCCCAGCGGTCGTGGAAGGCCTTGGGATCCGGATGCGGTTCCGGCCAGCCGAACGCGCCGAGCATGGTCGGCGTGCGCACGACGACCGCCTCGACGGGCGCGAGCCCGACAGTGAGAACGGCCGCCCCGTGCAGCGCACCCCGCAGCTCGCGGAGGGCATTCAGGCGATGCAGCGCGAGCGCGCTCGGATGCTCCGGCTCCTCCAGCCCGCGCAGGGCGGCGAACAGCGGCGCACCCGCGACGGGCGCCGCGGTGACGATCCGCCCGAGGAGCGCGGCACACGCCGACCAGTCGACCTCGTCGCCCAAATTCCTCTCGGCCCATCCGTGCGCGGCTTCAATCCACTCACGCGCCGCCTGCCGGCGCGGCATCACAGAGGCAGAACGCGCCCAGGACTGATGCACGGCGCCAGGCGCGAAGAAGACGAACGACGCGACGACGACATCGGCCGACACGTCGCCCAGCACCCCGCCGCGCCCGGCGATGTAAAAATCCGCACCGTCGAAGCCGAGCTCGGCGCCGCGCGCGTAGGTGGACGCGTCGGTCATGAACCGGCCGGGCACGCGTACGATCGCGTCGCGGAGCTCGTGCGCGGCTTGCTCGGGAGTCATACGCGGAAGTACGGATTGCACGGTTCGCCGGTGTTGAGGACCGTACGCACCGACGGCAGGTCGTCGCGACCGGCGGTCAATGCGGCGAGCGTCGCCTGCACGTTGTTGTCGTACACGGCTTCTTCGTCGTCGGCGTCGGGATTGACCCACACCGCGGCGATCAGCACGAGCTCGTCGGCATCGTCGGCGCGCAGGACGCCCTTGCGATGCGCGTTCATCACACCACCGGCCACGCCGGCCTGGGCCGCGCCCCAGGTGAAGCGCGCATGGCGGTCGTTCGCGGCGTCGACCGTCGCCTTGTTCACGAACAAGGTCATCGGCTTCACAGGAATGTTGGGGGCGGCGACGACCACGAACGCGGCGTGGCCGGCGCGCGGCGTCGCCAGCGCCGTCGCCCACGCAACACCGACCGGGCCGCGTTTCGAACCGAGCACAGTATTGACATGGGCCGCGTTCGCTCCGCCGCCCGCGAATCCCTCTCCGACGGAAAACGTCTCGGGCGCGCTCACGCGACGCGGCCGTACCGCACGGCCTTGAGCAACTCGCTGCTCATGGTGCCGGGCTTCGTGTCGTACCCGAAGAGCGCAACCAGCCTGGGCGTTGTGCCGGTGATCGGCGACACACGGTGCATCGAGTGGCGGCCCGCGAAGATCAACAGGCTTCCGGGGGTCATGGGGAGAACGGTGAGCAAGTCGCGCTCGCCGCCGAGCACGCGCCCGACGTCGTCGTAGTGCTCGTCGGTTGCGCTCCGGATGAACGGGGCGACCTCGAAGTCGCCGCCGGCGTCGGCATCCTGTAGAGCGAGCGACACGACGAAGTCGGTCTGGTCGAAGTGCCATTGCAGCTCGTCGCCGTCGCCCATGACCGCGAGGTTGAGGGCGCCGAGCGGGTCGGCGTAGGGATAGATCGTCTCGAGCTCCAGGACCGCCGCAACGAATGCGCGTAGCTCGTCCCACTCGTAGAGACGACGGATCGGAGAGTCGGCCGGGAAGAGGTCGTAGGCGACCGCGCCGACGCCGTAGTTGCCGAGCCACTGCTGTGGGTGGTCGGCGGGAAACGACTCGTCCGGGAATCCGAGATACACCGTGCCGAGGCCGCCGCTGCGATGAGCCTGCGGCGCGAGGCGGCACGCGTCCTCGACGAAGGACGGGAGGGCCGCGGGACGCAGGAAACCCGGCAGCTCGCACGCGCCGGCCGCGCGCATCTGCTTCCGGTTCTGCTCGACCGACGACCAATCGAGATCGACGAAGGCATGCAGATCGCGGCCGTGCACGGCCCGAGTGTACGCGCCCGGTCGGCCGGTAGGCTGGGGCGGTGAGCGACCTCCCCTTTGCCGCGTTCGACGCCGACAACCACTACTACGAGGCGCTCGACGCGTTCACCCGCTACGTCGAGCCGAAGATGCAGCCCCGCTGCGTCGAGTGGTGCGAGGTCAACGGTCGTAAGTACCACGTCGTCGGTGGACGGGTCAGCCACGCGGTGGTGAACCCCACGTTCGACCCCGTCGCGAAGGCGGGCGCGATGCACGACTACTTCCGCGGCAACCCGAACAAGCTGCAGCCGTACGAGTTCCTCCGCGAGCGTGAGCCGATCCCGGCCGAGTACCGCGACCGCGACGCGCGCATCGCGAAGCTGGACGAATTCGGGTTGGAGGCCGTCTGGCTGTTCCCGACCCTCGGCATCCTCTACGAGGAGCTGATCAAGCACGACATCGAAGCCGTGACCACCCTGTTCACCGGGTTCAACCGCTGGCTCGACGACGACTGGGGACTCGCGTACCAGGGGCGCATCTTCGCCGCGCCGTACCTCACCCTCGCCGATCTCGACTGGGCGATCCGCGAGCTCGACTGGGCGCTCGACCACGGCGCCCGGCAGATCGTGATGCGCCCGGCTGCGCCGCACACCGCTTCGGGTCAGGTGCCTGTGAGCGACCCGCGCAACGATCCGTTCTGGGCTCGGGTGAACGAGGCCGGCATCACTGTGGTGGCGCACGCAGGCGACAGTGGCTATTCGAGCAACGGGTACGCGGTCGACGGCTTCGCGGCCGGGTTCAGCGGCGGCGGACGGTGGGCACCGTCGGTCAAGGCTTTCCACATCGAGCGCGCCGCGTACGATTTCTTGATCACGCTCGTGTTCGACAAACTCTTCGAGCGCTTCCCGAACGTGCGTGTCGCGTCGGTCGAAAACGGCGCAGAGTTCCTCGGCGACCTGTTCCACAAGCTGCGCTCTACCGAGCACAAGATGCCGGGGTACTTCGCCGACGACCCCGGCGAGTCGTTCCGCCGCAACGTATGGATCAACCCGTTCTGGGAGGACGACGTCAACGTCGTCGTCGAGCACATGGGTGCGGAGCGCGTGATCTTCGGTTCCGACTGGCCGCACATCGAAGGCATGCCCCGCCCGCTCGACTACGCGGTCGAGGTAAAGCAGTTCGACGACGCGAGCCGGCTGCGCATCATGCGCGACAACGCGCGCGAGCTGACCACCCGCATGCCCGCCTGACCGGCGTCACGGAATCAGCACGACGCGACCCACGGCCTGACGACTCTCGATATAGGCATGGGCGGCGGCGGCGTCGCTCAACGGGAACAACCGATCGACGAGAACTTCGAGCCGGCCGGCGGCGACGTCGTCGACGAGGCCGGCGATCATCGCGTAGGTCCGTGGATTCAGGATCTCCGCGCCGAGGAACACGCCCGTGATCGACTGGTTGTTCATCCCGAGCACGGCGATGTCGAACGGCTGCGGGTCGCGGCCCGCGCTGCCCACGGTGATCGCGCGTCCGCGGTACGCCAGACATTGCACGCTTCCAGCGAGCACGCGTCCGCCAACGGAATCGACCGCGAGATCGACGCCGCGACCACCGGTGAGGCCGCGGACAACGTCGACCCAGCCCGATTGGGAGTAGTCGACCGCGTGATCCAGACCGAGCGGCTTCAGCGGTTCGAGACGGTCGAGACGCGACGCCGTGGCGATCACGGTCGCACCCGCGCGCTTCGCAAGCTGGATGGCAGCGACGCCGACCCCGCCTGCGCCCGCTTGAACCAGCACCGTCTCCCCCGCCTGGAGGTGTCCGAACTCGAAGAGACAGTCGTGCGCGGTGCCGAACGCAACGGGGACACACGCGCACTTCACCAGATCGGCGCCTTCCGGTATCTGCCAGGTGATGACGGACGGCGCCGCGATCATCGCCGCGTGCGAGCCCCACAAGCCCGTCGCGACGACGCGCTGGCCGACGAACCGGTCGGTGACACCCTCACCGACCTCGATGATGGTCCCCGCGCACTGGTACCCGACGATGTGCGGGGTCGTCGCCATCTCGCCGCCCGCGCGATTCAGCGTGTCGCCGCCCTCGATGCTGATCGCCCCGATCTCGATCAGGACGCTCCCGGGGCTCGCGACCGGATCGGGGACGTCTTCGTAGCGCAACACTTCCGGCGCGCCCGTCTCGTAGTACACGGCTGCTTTCATGGCTCCCTCACACTTCTCTCAAAGCGTCGCGAAATATTCGTCGGCGACGCGGGCGCGCTGCCACACCTGCGCGCCGAGCATCAGATCGTCGACCTTGGCTCGGCGTAGATAGAGGTGCGCGTCGTTGTCCCACGTAAAACCGACGCCGCCGTGGATTTGGATGCATTCCGCGGTGACGGCGTTCGCCGCCGTGCCGGCCTGTGTCTTCGCCATCGCGGCCGCGATGTCGCGGTCGGGTGCACCGACCTCGGCGGCCCATGCCGCGTAGTGCACTGCGACGCGCGCGATCTCGATGTCCCGCAACATGTCGACGGCTTTGTGCCTGGTCACCTGGAACTTCGACAACGGCTTGCCGAACACCTCGCGCGCCTGCGCGTAGTCGAGCGCCAGCGCGCTCGAGGCTTCCGCGACACCGATGAGCTCGGCCGCGAGCAACACAGCGCCGTCATCGGCGACGCGGCGCCACAACGCGGAGTGGTCCCCGGGCGGACCGACACGCGCCGCCGGCGTCGCGCGGAACTCGAGCCGTGCGAACTTGCGGGTGACGTCGAGCGAGGCGACCGGACGCGCGAGCTCACGCGCATTCTCGACGAGGAATGTCTCCAAGCCGTCGCGCGTTCGCGCGGGAACGAGGATCCAGTCGGCCGAGCATCCGTCCATGACGAACGGCTTCACCCCTTCGAGACGAAAGCGTGAGCCACGACCGGTCGCGCGCACCCGGATCCGTTCGATGGGGTCACCGTGGCCCGCTTCTTCCAGCGCGGCGCTCCCCCGCTCTCCGCCCGATGCCAGCGCCGCGGCCCGCGCATCCAGGCCGAGCGCGTTCGCGGCGCGCGTCGCGACGAGCGCCGACGAGAAGAACGGACCCGGGAACAGCGCGCGCCCCATCTCCTCTTGCACCACGACTGCGTCGATGAGACCCAGACCCGACCCGCCGAGCGACTCGGGTACGAGCAATCCCGTCCACCCGAGATCGACGATGCGCCGCCACAAGTCGTCCGTGACGCCGACGTCGTCGTGCTCGGCCATCCGTCGCACGTACGCGCTCGGGGCCTCCGCCGCGAGGAATGCCTGCACCGATTCACGCAGCGAGTCCTGCTCGGGCGAGAAGGTGAAGTCCACCAACGCACGGTAGTTCCGGGCCGACGGTAGTGTCAGCCGCGCGCGTCCCGCCGGGGCGCATCGGGGCCGCGGTGGCGCGCGGCGCGACGAGGGAGCCGAAACGTTGGACTTCTCGTGGTCGCCCGACGACCTCGCATTCAAGGAGGAGCTCGAGGCGTTCCTCGAAAGGGAGTTGCCGCCGTTCGTCGAGCGGTGGTCTGGCGATGACGAGGTCGACGCCTCCCGCGGCGTGATGGGCGTCATGGACAAGCGCAAGGCCTGGCAACACAAGCTGAACGAGGGACGCTGGGCGGCCGTCCTCTGGCCCGAGGAATGGGGCGGGCGCGCCGCCACCACCGCACAACAGGTCGCGTATACACAGGTGATGGCCAAGTGGCGCACCCCCGGCATCTTCAACGCGAACGGCATCGTCCAGATCGGCCCGTCGATCATCGCCTGGGGGACCGACGAGCAGAAGGCGCGCTGGCTGCCCGGCATCCTCGACGCGACCGAACATTGGTGCCAAGGGTTCTCGGAGCCGCAGGCCGGCTCCGATCTCGCGAACCTGCGCACGACCGCGATTCGATCCGGCGACGGCTCGCACTACGTCCTCAACGGCCAAAAGACGTGGATCAGCTCCGCGCAGATCGCGAAGTGGGGCTTGTTCCTTCTCCGCACCGACCCGGCGGCGATCGCTCGCGGCGCCAAACACGAAGGCATCACCACATTCGTCGTCGACATGGAATTGCCGGGCATCGACGTGCGCCCGATCCGTGAGATCACCGGTGACTCGCTGTTCTGCGATGTCTTCTTCACCGACGTGAAGGTGCCCGCCGGCGATCGCCTCGGCGACGAGGGGAACGGCTGGCTCGTCTCGATGGGCGCGCTCGGGCAGGAACGGGTCGGCAGTGCCGGGCAGGCGATCTCGATGGCGCAGGACCTGCGCGTGCTTCTGCAGACGGCGCGGGTCGAGAATCCCGACGCGCTACGGGATCCCGCGATCCGAGGCCGGGTCGCGAACCTGCACATCCAGATCGAGGCGACCCGTCTGTTGATCGCGCGCGCGCTCTCGAAGGTGCTGAAGGGCGAGAAGGGGTGGCCCGAGGTCCCGCTCGCCAAGCTGCAGTGGGGATACATCTCTCTCTGGCTGGCCGAGCTCGCACTCGACGTGCTCGGCCCGACGGGAACGCTGCTGAAAGGCGCACCCGGCGCGATCGACGGTGGCATGTGGGCGCGCAACTATGTGTGGCAGCGCTACACGACGATCGGCGCGGGACCGACCGAAGTGCAGAAGAACATCATCGCCGACCGCGCGCTGAAGCTCGAACGCTGAACGAACCGGTCTTCTGCGCCCGGACGGCCAACCCCTGTTGCGTGTCGGCCGCCGACGCGCGCTCAGCTCGCTACGAAACGCGAGGCGGCGAACGGCATGAGGTCGACCGACGGATCTCGGCCGCACACCATGTCGGCGACGAGCGCGCCCGACACCGGACCGAGGAGCAACCCGTTCGCGCCGTGGCCGGTGCAGACGTACACATCGGGCTCATTGGCCGCCGGCGTGCCCGGTATCCGACCGATGATGGGCATGTCGTCGGCGCTGACCGGGCGCAATCCGACCCGGATCTCCCGCAGCGTCGCGGTCGCAAGGCCCGGAAGCACGCGTAGGGTCTCGCGTAACACCTCGTGGACCCCGCCCGCGGTCACGTCAGCCGCGAATCCGGCCTCTTCAACGGTGGCGCCGACCGCGACGCGCGCGTCGGCCCACGGAACGAGGTAGTAGCCGAACACGGGCTGCACGATGGGCCACGCGCCGGTGTCGTGATCGGCGACACCGAGATGGATGATCTGCCCGCGCACCGGCTCGACCGGCAGCGAGACGCCGAGCTGATCCCCGATCCGCTTCGTCCACGCACCGCCGGCGATCACGACAGCGGCCGCCGGGAGCGCACGTACGTCGTCGATCGACTCCTCGCGTACTTCGAGTCCGTACTCGCCGACCGCGGCGCGGCGCAGCGCGGCACAGATGAGCCGGCCGTCGACACGCGCCGCCTCGGGATGATGCAGAGCACGCTTTACGTGTCCGAGCACCGGAACCATCGACCGCGCTTCGTCCGCGCTGACCTCGACTGCGCCCGGAGCACGCGCGGCCACCCACTCCCACGCAGGGATGTCGGTGTCGCGCGTCGCCAGTTGGAGAATGCCGCACCGGTGCCAACCCGTGTCGCCGTCGAGGCGCGGGATCAGCGCGTCGTAGTGACGGCCCGCGGCGCGCACCAGGTCGACCCAGCCCGCGTCGTCGCGCTTGCTCGTTTCGGGCGAGAGGATGCCGGCGCCGGCGTCGGTGGCCCGGCCCCGGTCGGACCGGTCGTACAGGACAGTGCGCAAACCCCGCGCACCGAGCTCGAACGCGGTAGCGGTACCCACGAGCCCGCCCCCCACGACCGCCGCGTCGTATTGCGCCATCGGCGCATTCTTCCCGAGTACGTCCGGGACGGGCTTCCCGAGTACGTCCGGGACGGGCGCCGGAGGAATATCGTAAGTAACTACTTGCGTTATTCGCTCGGGCGGCGCAAGATGACGGCGAACGAGGAGGGACACCATGCCCGTAGCAATCATCACAGGCGCATCCCGCGGTCTCGGCCGGGCGCTCGCCCGCTCCCTCGCCGCCGACGGCTGGGACCTGGTCGTGGATGCGCGTGACGCGGGCGCGCTCACGGCCGCGGTGTCGGGCATCACCGGCACCGGCTCGATCCGGGCGATCCCCGGCGACGTCGCCGACGCGAGCCACCGGACCGACCTCGTGGCCGGTGCGGTCGGGCTCGGCGGCATCGACTTGGTCGTGAACAACGCGAGCGTGCTCGGCCCCTCACCGCAGCCGAGGCTCGCCGAGTACCCACTCGACGTGCTCGCGCACGTCTACGCGGTGAACGTGCTCGCGCCCGTCGCGCTGGCGCAACTCGCACTCCCGCGCCTACGCGAGTGTCTCGGGACCATCGTCGACATCACCTCGGATGCCGCCGTCGAACCGTACGAGGGCTGGGGCGGCTACGGCTCGTCGAAGGCGGCACTGGAACAGCTCGGCAACGTCCTCGCCGCCGAGGAACCGAAGGTTCACGTGTACACCTTCGATCCCGGCGACATGCGAACGCAGATGCACCAGGAGGCGTTCCCCGGCGAGGACATCTCCGATCGACCCGAACCCGAGACGGTGGTCCCGAACCTGCGCCGCCTGCTCTTCGACAAGCCCGAGAGCGGTCGCTACCGCGCCGCCGACTTCGCGCTGGCGACGTCATGACGGCCGTCGCAGTGCGGGAGGCAACCGAGCCGCCCGAAGCGAGGGGTATCACCCGCGACGCGGTGCGCATGATGGTCGCTCATCGATCCGATCTGCACATCGTGCACGCGCACGCCCACGACCTTCCGAAATTCCTCGACGAAGGTGACCTGATCGTCGTCAACACGTCGGGCACACTCGCGGCCGCGCTCGACGCCCTCGGAGAAGACGGCACACCACTCGTCATCCACCTCTCGCAGCGCCTGCCGGCCGGCCTCTGGCTCGTCGAGTTGCGGCAGCCGAACGGGCGCGCGACCGAACCGTGGTTCGAAGAGCCACCCGGCCGGACGCTGCGCCTCGTCGGCGGCGGGTACGTGCGCCTGACGACGCGCTTCGAGTCGTCGCGGCGTCTGTGGGTCGCGACGCTCGACCTCCCCGACCCGCTGCTCACCTTTCTCGCGGTGCACGGTCGCCCGATCCGGTACGGCTACGTCACCCGCGACTGGCCACTCGACATCTACCAGAACGTGTACGCCCGCGAGCCGGGAAGCGCCGAGATGCCGAGCGCGGGCCGGCCGTTCACACCCGAGCTCGTCACCCGGCTCGTCGCCAAGGGTGTCGGCGTTTCGCCACTCGTCCTGCACACGGGCGTGTCGTCGCTCGAGGCGAACGAGCATCCGTATCCCGAGTGGTACCGAGTGTCTCCGTCGACCGCGGCGCGGATCAACGAGACGCGCGCGAACGGCGGGCGCGTCGTCGCGATCGGCACCACCGTCGTGCGCGCGCTGGAATCGGTGGTCGACGGGCGGCGGGTATTGCACCCCGGCGAAGGCTGGACCGAAGTGGTCGTCACCCCCGAGCGCGGCGCGAGCGCAGTCGACGGTCTGCTCACCGGCTGGCACGAACCGGAAGCGTCCCATCTGCAGATGCTGGAGGCGATCGGCGGGCGCGAGGTTCTCGACGTGTCGTACGCCGCGGCCTCGGCCGAGGGATACCTCTGGCACGAGTTCGGCGACGTCCACCTCATCATCGACTGACCGACTCGCGAGACGGACCGACTCGCGAGACTGTCCGAGTTGCGAGACTGTCCGCTCGCGCGGCTGAAGGATCGGCGGGAGCGACGCGCGGGCTCAGAACCCGCTCGGGATGATGGCATCGATGAGGAACGGCCCGCGCTGCGCCAGGGCGCGTTCCAGGGCGGAGCAGAGCTCCTCGGCCGTCTCGGCCCGGGCGGCCTCCACTCCCATCCCGCGCGCGAGAGCGACGAAATCGAGTGGCGGCCGCGAGAGGTCGAACTGGTCGGCCGCATTTCCGTCGGTTCGGGCCCCGACACGCGACAGCTCCAGATTGAGGATCGCGTAGGCCCGGTTGTCGAAGATGATCGTCGTGACGTCGAGGCTCTCGCGCGCCTGCGTCCAGAGCGACTGGAGCGTGTACATCGCGCTGCCGTCGGCCTCCAGGCTGAGCACCTTGCGGTCGGGGCATGCGACCGCGGCGCCGGTCGCGACCGGCATACCTTGACCGATCGCGCCGCCCGTCAGCGTGAGCCAGTCGTGGCGGGGCGCGCCGGCGGTCGCACCCGACACGAACAGGCCGCCGGTCTGAGCCTCGTCGCTCACGATCGCACCTTCGGGAAGGAGCGCGCCGACGGCCTGCGCAAGTGTTCGGGCGGTGAGCTCACCGGCCGGGCGGTCGGGTCGTTCGGCCCGCGCACGCGCGGGCAGCTCGCGGGTGGCACCGAGCGCGTCGGCAAGCGCAGCCAGCGCGTCGGGAGCCGCCGCGCCTTCGGGCACGAGCGTATGGAGCTGGCACCCGTCGGGCGCGAGCCGGCTCGGGAGGTTCGGGTACGCAAAGAACGAGACCGGGTCTTTCGCGTCGACCAACACGAGATGGCGCAGATTCTCCATCTGCGCCGCCGCGAACTCGGCGAGATACGCCAGTCGCTCGACGGCCGGCATTCCCGCCCCCCGCTCGAGTCGGGCCGGGAACGTCTCGCACAGCAGTCGGGCACCCGTCGCCGCGGCGATGCGCGACGCCGCGAGCAACCCGGGCTCGCAGAGGGCTCCGCCGCCGAGCAGGAGTGCCGCCGGCTCCCCGCTGCGCAGCGCCTTGCGTACGAGGTCGATCTCGTCCGCGGTGGCGTTCGCGACAACTGGCGCCGGAGGACAGGTTCCGACGTCGGCACCCTCGAGCCACGATGCATCGGCCGGCAGGATCAGCGTCGCGACGCCGCCGCGCCGCGCTTCGGCGATCGCCGCGGCCGTGTCGGCGCCGACCGTCTCCGGCCCGGTCGCCTCCCTCACCCACCGAGAGACATTACGCGCGACGCCGACGATGTCGGACGCGAGCGGCGCGTCGAGCGGTTGGTGATAGGTCGCGTGATCGCCGACGATATTGACGATCGGCGTGCGCGCGCGCCGAGCGTTGTGCAGGTTCGCCAGGCCGTT
>DATJAA010000381.1:0-11385 GCA_035516815.1 Acidimicrobiia bacterium
CAATCCTCGAGACCTTCCAGGGGCCCTCAGCAGTCACACCATTCTCTGTCGCGCGCGCGGCCGGGGCCCGTATTCACGAATTCGTAACCCTCAAGGTCCGGGTCGAGTCGGAACCATCGACGGGGTCGTGGGGATCCCGCAACCACCTGGAGGTGGCAGATGTACGACTTCGCGATCGTCGCGTTGCTGGCACTGGCGACGTTGAAGCTCGTCGATTTCCTTTCGGATGCAATCCCGCAACTCCGTAGCCTGCGCTCGTTGGCCACGTTCGTCATCGCCGTCGGCGCGACGGTGATGCTCGACTACTCGGTCTTCCGCGGGTTCGGCATCGGGATTCGCAATGACACCGTCGGCGTATGGGTCACCGGCTTCGTCGTAGCCGGCATGACTGTGCCGTGGCGGGCGTTGTTCGGCTACCTGACCCATGACCGGGCCGAGGCCGACGAGACGCTCGGCGAGCACACGCCCAAGGTCCGCGCCGCCTAAGCGCGAACCTCAGCGAAGTTCGAGGGCGGCGCAACGACGCGCCGCCCTCAGCTTCGCTCCTTCATCTCCTCGAGTTCTTCCACGCTCATGAGCACCGCGCGGGCCTTCGATCCCTCCGACGGACCGACGACGCCCCGGCGCTCGAGCAGGTCCATGAGCCGGCCCGCGCGCGCGAAACCCACGCGCAGCTTGCGCTGTAGCATGCTCGTGGATCCGAGCCCGCTCGTCACGACGAGTTCCATCGCGTCGCCGAGGAGGTCGTCGGTCTCGTCCGCATCGCCCCGCGCGCGCCCTCCGGGCGTGTCGGCACCCTGGACACCTTCGATGTACTGCGGCTGCGCGATCTGACGCTTCCAGTGCGCGACGACCTTGCGGACGCACTCCTCGTCGACCCACGCGCCCTGCACGCGATCAGCGCGGCTCGACGACGCGTTCAGCAGCAACATGTCGCCCTTGCCGATCAGCTTCTCGGCGCCGGGCTGGTCGAGGATGACGCGTGAGTCGGCAAGCGTGCTGACACTGAACGCGAGGCGGCTCGGGATGTTGGCCTTGATGACGCCGGTGATGATGTCGACCGACGGCCGCTGCGTCGCGATCACGAGATGGATGCCGACCGCGCGCGCCATCTGCGCGAGCCGACAGATGCTCGTCTCCACATCGCGCGCCGCGACCATCATCAGGTCGGCGAGCTCGTCGACCACGACGACGATGAAGGGCAAACGGTCGTACGCCTTGCCCGTATCGGGATCAGGGTCGTCGGGCGTCGGGATGTCGCCCTTGTCGTACATGGCGTTGTAACCGGTGATGTCGCGCACGCCGATGTCGGCGAGCAGGTCGTAGCGCATCTCCATCTCGCGCACGGCCCAGTCGAGCGCGTTCGCGGCCTTCTTGGGGCTGGTCACGACTTCGGTGAGCAGGTGAGGAACGTTGTTGTATTGGCCGAGCTCGACACGCTTGGGATCGACGAGGATCATGCGTACCTCGTCGGGAGTGGTGCGCATGAGGATCGACGTGACGATGCTGTTGATACAGCTCGACTTGCCCGCGCCGGTCTGGCCTGCGATGAGGACGTGTGGAAACGTCGCGAGGTTCGAGAAGACGGCGCGTCCCGCGATGTCGCGGCCCATGGCGACCTCGAGCGGGTGCTTGGTCTTCTTGGCTTCGGGACTGCTCAGGATGTCGCCGAGCGTGACGACCGGCCGCATCTTGTTCGGCACCTCGACCCCGATCGCGCTGCGCCCGGGAATGGGCGCGAGGATCCGGACGTCGTGGCTTGCCATGGCGTACGCAATCTCTTTGGAAAGGCTCGTCACCTTGCTGACTTTGACGCCCGCGGCGAGCTCCAGCTCGTAGCGCGTCACGGTCGGTCCGACGGTCGCGTCGATCAGCCGCGCGTCGACCCCGAACTCGCGCATGGTCGCCTCGAGGACGTCGCCGCCCTGCTTGATCATGCGACTGTCGACCTCGCGCTTCTCGCTCTTTTTGAGCAGACTCGTCGCGGGGAGCTTCCAGGCGACCTTCGGCACCGG
This sequence comes from Acidimicrobiia bacterium, assembly GCA_035516815.1. Lineage (GTDB taxonomy): Bacteria > Actinomycetota > Acidimicrobiia > IMCC26256 > PALSA-610 > PALSA-610. Next base: position 2,016 of record DATJAA010000381.1, read on the forward strand.
GCGCGCGTGCGCGTCCTCATCCGCTTCTTCGTCGTCGCCTTCTTCGTCGTCTTCGTATTCCTCTTGGCCCTCGTCCTCTTCCCCGTCCTCTTCGTATTCCTCGTCTTCGTCGTACTCCTCGTAGTCCTCCTCCGCGTACTCGCCGTCGTCTTCGTCTTCACCCTCTTCTTCCTCGTACTCCTCGCCGTCCTCGTCGTCGTATTCCTCTTCCTCGTCGTACTCCTCGTCTTCGTACTCGCCTTCCTCGTCGAGCTCTTCTTCGCCCTCGATCTCCTCTTCCGCGCCGACGAGGTCGACGACCGGGTCCTCCTCGAGCTCGTCGTAGAGCACGGCCCGGCGCGGCGGGGACGGCGACGAATCGACGGCATCGGACGCGGGGGCGTCGAGACGGTCGCCGCGCTCGGACGGAAGGGTCAGGATCGAGAGCGCCTGCCGGCCGACCATCCGGCCACCCGCCGCGAGCGTCTGCGCGATCTGGCGCACGCCCGTGCCGACGACGAGCAGCATGCCCAACGCACCGACCGCAACGAGCACGATGACTGCACCGGCGTTTCCGAGCCCGGCTCGCAACGGCGCACCGATCGCCGCGCCGACGGCCCCACCGGCCTGACTCAACGGCTCGAGCGCGCCCGTCGCCGTGTGGCCGCGCCCGAGATGGAATCCACCGACCACGGCGCCGCACACCAAGACGAGTCCGAGGCCGAAGCGGAGCCCGCGCCGCGTCGTCTCCTCCTCGTCGTCCTCGTCGGCCCGTCGCTGGACGACCAGCGAAGCGGCGCCGGCAAGCGATGCCAGCGGGATCAGCACCTTGCCCCTCCCGAGCAGCGCCGCCGCTGCGGTATCGATGCCATGGCCGACCGGCCCGACGAGATCGGAGAGGATCGCGAGCAGGCTCAGCACCCCGAATACCGCCAGGCCGATCGCCAGCGCGTCGACCCGGTGCCCGGCGAGCTGCTCGGAGAGCTCGTCGCGCCAGGCGGCGCGCGTCTTCACCCTGGTCCTGGATCGCTTCCGTGCGCGCGCGGACTTGGACTGACGGCGCGAAGCCATACCCCAAAGCTAACACCGGCCCCATTGGCCACAAGGGGATCTTCGGTCGCCCCTGAAAGGCGGTGCCGGGCCCGCCGGCCCCCGCTACAAGGCCGGCGCGTAGCCGCCGTCGACCGGGTACACCTGGCCGGTGATCCAGGCGCCGGCGTCGCTGCAGAGCAGTGCGACCAGCAACGCGGGATCGTCGGGACGCCCCAGTCGGGGGACCGTGTACGGCCGCGAGAGCTTGGCTTCGAGCTCGGGCGAACGGAGGAGCGCGTCCTCGGTCGCGCCGGTCTTCATGGTGCCGAGCGACACGCAGTTCGCGGTGACGCCGTGCGCGCCGACCTCCGCGGCGAGACCGCGCATGAACCCCATCGCGCCCGCTTTCGCCGCGCCGTAGATGGCCTGGAAACGCTCGCCGCGCCGGCCCGCGTCGGAGACGATCGTGACGACACGCCCCCACGCCTGGTCGGCCATCGCTCCGACATACGCGTGCGTGACATGCAACACCGCGCCGAGGTTGAGGCGCATCGCGTCCTCCCAATCTTCGGGGCTGGTCTCGACGAACAGCTTCAGCTCACCGAAACCCGAAGTCGGGATCCCTACGTTGTTGACCAGGATGTCGACCGGACCGGTGGCTTCCCGCATACGGACGATCTTCGGGGGGCTCGTCACGTCGGCCTTGACCGCGCGTGCGTGCGCGTCGCCGCCGAGCTCGGCCGCGACGGCAACCGCGCGGTCTTCGTAGATGTCGTTCACCCACACGAAGGCACCCGCGCGAACCAGCGCGGCGCAAATCTGGGTCCCCACGCCGTTACCGCCTCCGGTCACCAGCGCGCGACGACCGGAGAGATCGATCTCGACGCTCAAGCCGATCAGACTTCCATGACGACCGGGATGACCGCGGGGCGGCGGCGCGTACGTTCGTCGATGAAGCGCGCGAGCGACTTGCGGCAATGGCGCCGCATCGTCTCGAAGTCGGTCGCACCCTCGACCGCGGCCGATGCAATCGACTCGCGGACGACCTGCTTCGCGTCTTCGATCAAGCCCTCGGCCTCCGGCGCGTACACCCAGCCGCGCGTGACGATCTCGGGACCGGTGACGATCTCACCGGTCGCGACATCGACCGTCACGATCACCACCACGACGCCCTCCTCCGACAGCATGCGCCGGTCGCGGAGCACCCCGTGACTTACGTCGCCGACGATGCCGTCGACGTACATGTAGCCCGCGGGCACCGCACGGCGTTCGACTTCGACGCCGCCACGGTCGATGTTGACGACGTCGCCGTCCTCGCATACGAGGACGTGATCGGCGGGAATCCCGACGTCGGCCGCGAGGCGGGCATGGTGCACGAGATGCCGGTACTCCCCGTGTACCGGAACGAACCATTCGGGCGACAGGAGACTGAGCACGAACTTCAGTTCCTCCTGCGACGCGTGCCCCGAGACGTGCACCGGAGACGTGCGGTCGTGCACGACCTCCGCTCCGGCGCGATGCATCGCGTCGATCACTCGCGAGACGTTCGACTCGTTGCCCGGAATCGCGTGCGCGCTGATGACGACGACGTCGTCGGGCGAGACCTTGACGTGCTTGTGCTCGTGCGCCGCCATGAGCGCGAGCGCGCTCATGGGTTCCCCCTGCGAGCCCGTGCAGATGACGCACACGGAGCCGGGCGCGTAGCGAGCCGTTTCCTCGATATCGATGACGGCGTACTCGGGGAGGTCGATGAAGCCGCGCTCGCGTGCGAGCGACACGTTCTGCAACATCGAACGGCCTACGAACGCGACCTTTCGGCCGTGCGCGATCGCGGCCTGCGCGACCTGCTCGACCCGGTGCAGATGTGACGCGAAGCTCGCGACGATGAACCTGTGGTCGGCGTGCTCCCGGAACAGCGCGCGCATCGCCGCCCCGACCGTTGCCTCCGAAGGAGTGAAGCCGGGCCGCTCGGCGTTCGTCGAGTCCGAGAGCAGCAACCGCACGCCACCGTTGTGACGCGCGAGCTCACCGAGAAGCGCGAGATCGGTGTGCCGGCCGTCGACCGGCGTGAGATCGAGCTTGAAATCGCCGGTGTGGATGATCGTGCCTTCAGGGGTGAAGAAGGCGACCGCGAACCCGTGCGGCACCGAGTGCGTGACCGGCACGAACTGGCACTCGATCGGCCCGATGCGCCGGCGCTCGCCGTCGGCCACGGCGATCAGCTCGGTCTGCTCGAGCATCCCGGCCTCCTCGATGCGGTTGCGGGCGAGCGCGAGCGACAGCGCCGAACCGTAGATCGGAACCGGTACGTCACGGAGCAGGAACGCCAGACCGCCGGCGTGATCCTCGTGCGCGTGCGTCAGCAGCACGGCTTCGACCCGGTCCGCGTTCTCGCGCAGGTAGGTGAAGTCGGGCAGCACGAGGTCGATGCCGGGCATGTCGGCGTCCGGGAACATGATCCCGCAATCGACGACCAGGATCCGCCCGTCGATCTCCAAGCAGAAGCAGTTCCGGCCGATTTCGCCGAGACCACCGAGGAACACGATCCGGACCGACATCAGGGGTGCACGCTACAACGGTCGGGGCGCCACTGCGCGCCGCACGAGGTCGGGCACGCGCCGCCCGTGTCGCGGCCCTCCGGTTCCCGGCCGCGGGTCAGGCGCCGGCCGCGGCCGCCTGCTCGCGATCCTTGGCGACCTCGTCGAGTGTCGCGTACTCCTCGCCGGTGTCCACCCAGTCTTCGAACTGGATCACGCCGAGCTCAGTGAAACGCTGACGCAGCCACCCGTGGTTTCGGTCGAGGAGGCCGAGCTTCTTGCAGTTCGGGACGATCTTCGAGAACAAGATGTTCTGGAAGAGCTTGCGACCCTCGTCGGCCATCACGAGCTCGAGCGCGTCCTTCACCGGAACGCCCATCCGGTCCCAGACCTCTTGCTGGAGGAACCGGTCGCGCATGCGGACCGCCGCCTCGAACGCGAACTCCTGGCGGTCCTTCATCTCGGCGTCGGAGAGCTGCTGGTAGTACTCCTGGAGCGAGAGCACCCCGAACGCGACGTGACGCGCCTCGTCGCTCATGACGTATCGCAGGAGCTGCTTGAGCAACGGCTCGCTCGTCATCTGGTGCATGAAGCCGAACGCGGCGAGCGCGAGGCCTTCCACCATGATCTGCATGCCGAGGTAGGTCATGTCCCATCGGCTGTCGGCGAGAATGTCGTCGAGGAGCAACTCGAGGTGGGCGTTGATCGGGTAGTGCCCCGAGAGTTTCTCGTCGAGGTACTTCGCGAAGACTTCTACGTGGCGCGCCTCGTCGACGACCTGGGTCGCGGCGTAGTACTTGGCGTCGATCCACGGAACGGTCTCGACGATCCGGGCAGTACAGAGCAGCGCGCCCTGCTCGCCGTGCATGAACTGCGAGAGCGTCCAGTTCTGGCCTTCGATCGCGAGTTCGACCCACTCCTTCTCGGTCCACTTCGCGAACGGCGTGCCGGCAAGGTCGACGGTGTCGCCGAAGAACTTCACGTCCTCGCGGGCCATCTCGTTCAGCGCGAGGGCTTCCTGATCGACGGGAACGGACCAGTCGAGATCAGTGGTGACGTTCCACTGCGAGGTCTTGGCCTTCTCGTAGAGCTTGCCCAATGCGGGCCGGCTGCGTTCGTAGTCCCAGGTGAACACCGCGTCGAATCCTGCACCGACAGTGTGGTCGACCGCATTGATGTCGGTATTGCTGACGGAGAGAATCGCTTCGAGGTCGTTGATCTCGTCGCGGCCGATCATCTCGTTGTTCGTGGTCATCGGGTCACCTCTTCGGACTTGACGAAACCGGGGACGACGAAATCGTCGACGAGCCCGCGCACGTGCGCGGCGTCGCCGATGTCGAAGCTCTCGGACGGACTGAACAGATATGACAGGGTGATCCGCGCGACCCACTCGCCGAGCCTTGCGGCCGTGGCGTCGTCGAGGTAGCGCGTGAAGGCAGGTGCGACGAGCGCGGACGCGGTGCGGAGCACGGCGTCTTCGCGCTCGAAGGCGAGGAACGGGAGCAGCACCTCGGGCTCGTGCGCACAGATGAACTCGAGCGCCCGGTTGTCGCGCAGGACGGTGACTGCCGCCGTGATGGCGGCCGCGAGCGAGTCGGCGAGGGTGTGGTGCTCCGCGGACGCGACCGCGACGGTCGTGCCCAGGGCGGCAGCCTCACGCGCGACGAGTGCGGTCAGGAGTTGCTGCTTGTTGGCGAAGCAGCGATAGACGGTTGCTCGCGCGCACCCCGCCTCACGGGCGACGTCGTCGAGCGTGGTCTTCGTCAGCCCCACCCGACCGATGCACGTGAGCGCGGCGTCGAGGATGCGGGACGCCTGCGGGCTGAGATCGCTGGTCTGCATCAGTTGAGACACTGAACCAGTGTACGTCTCATCGTCAACGTGTCCCCCGTCACAATCCTGCTCGCGATCGCGAGCGGACCGCCCGCCCGGACCGCCCGAGCCACACCACCACCCAAACTGTTGGTCAGGAGGGTGCGCTGATGCCGCCGAGGAGCTCGACGTGGACGAGGTCGGCGACCTGGCCCGGATCCTCGAGGTCCCACCGCCCCGGTGCGCCGATCAGCGACAGGATCGACCGGGCCAGGTACTCGGCGGCGCGGTCGATGTCGACTCCCGGTCTGAGCCGGCCGGCGGCTGCTTCCCGCCGCAGATACGGCAACAAGAAATCGGCAATGAACGGCAGGGTCTTGGCCGACTCCGTCGTCAACAGCGGCAACAGGCGTTCGGGCTCGGTGTCCATCACCTTACGCAAGACGGCGTGCTGGTTCACCGAGCGGTGCGCGAACTGCAGGCCCTCGGCGAGCAGGTCCTCGAGGCTCGGGGCGTCCCGGACCTGGTCGGCGAGCCGGTTGAAGTAGTTCGCGAGCTCCCAGCCGACGGTCTCGAGCAACAGCTCGTCACGCCCGCCCGGGAACTGGCGGTAGATCGTGGCCCGGGAGACACCGGACGCCTTCACGATGTCGTCGATCGTCGTCTTGCCCAGTCCGAAGCGCTCGACGCAGCGGTACGTTGCCTCGAGCAGCCGGTCGCGCAGGGTCAGCGGGTCGCCCGCCTGAGTCATGTGCTGCACCTCGCGGCGTGCCGCGTCGGAACCATCACGACATTGTGCGCCAGAATCGACCTGTGACGGAGCACGACGAATGGGTGGAACGCGACGCGCGGGTCGTGTGGCACGGCTTTACCCAGATGTCGACCTTCGCGGAAAACCGTCCGATCATCGTCGACCGGGCCGAGGGCCACGAGCTGATCGACGTCGACGGCCGGCGGTATCTCGACGCGATCTCGTCGCTGTGGGTCACCACGCTCGGCCACCATGTTCCCGAGCTCGACGACGCGATCCAGCGCCAGCTGGAGCTGGGGGCACATTCGACGATGCTCGGAAACGGCAACCGGGTCGTCGTCGAGCTCTCCGAAGCATTGGCGCGGGTCGTTCCCGTCGACGATCCCCATTTCCTCTACGCCAGTGACGGCGCGTCGGCGGTCGAGCAGGCACTCAAGATCGCTTTCCAGTACTGGCACAATCGCGGCGTGCGCGGGCGGACGCGGTTCCTCGCGTTCGGCGGCGCCTATCACGGCGACACGATCGGAGCCTTGTCGGTGGGCGACGACGGGTTCGGCGCCGACGTGTTCGACGAGCTGCGCTTTCCCGTGGTGCGCGCGCCCGCGTTCGACGATCCGTCCGCCTTCGACGAGGCAGTCCGTCTCGTCGCGCAACACACAGCTGAGCTCGCGGCGGTGATCGTCGAGCCGTCGGTGCAGGCCGCGGCGGGGATGCAGCTCGCCGACCACGCCGGGCTCGCCCGGCTCGGCGCGGCGTGCCGAGAGAACGGGGTCCTCCTGATCTGCGACGAGATCGCAACCGGGTTCGGGCGGACGGGCACGCTTTTCGCGTCCGAACTGTGCGACCTGCACCCCGACCTGCTGTGTCTGGGCAAGGGACTTACGGCGGGCTATCTGCCGATGTCGGTCACCGTCGCGAGCGGGCCGATCTTCTCGGCGTTCCTCGGCGACGATCTGGGTGCACAAACGCTGTACCACGGCCACTCGTTCGGCGGCAACGCCCTCGCGGCGGCGGTCGCGCTGCGCCACCTCGAACTGATCGATGCGTGGGACGTACTCGCCAACGTCCGCGAGCGCTCCGGCGAGCTCGCCGGGCTGTTGCACGACCGGATCGCGCCGAAGCCGCTCGTCCGCGAGGTACGGCTACGCGGACTCATGGGCGCGGTCGAGCTCGCGCCGCCCGCCGTTGGGCTCAAGTGGGGCCGGCGCGTGAGCGCAGCGGCGGTCGACCGCGGGGTCCTGCTGCGCTCGATCGGCGACAACGTCACACTCATGCCGCCGCTCACGATCACGTCGTCGGAGCTTCATCGCGTCGTGCACGCACTCGACGCCGCGATCGACGACGTCGGGAGCGAGGCATGACCTGGGAAGCGTGGGCGGAAGCCGAGTCGGACGCGGTGAAGGCCGCGGGCCAGTGGCGCGCGCCGCGCACGCTCGACGCGAAGGGACCAGAGGGGCGTCTCGCCGCCGACGGACGCGCCGTCGTGTCGTTCGCGTCGAACGACTACCTCGGCCTGAGCGCGCACCCCGCCGTCCTCGCCGCCGCGCACGAAGCGCTCGATCGCTGGGGCGCAGGTGCGGGCTCGGCCCGGCTGATCGTCGGGTCCCGACCCGTGCACGCCGAGCTGGAGGGAGAGCTTGCCGCGTGGAAGCGGATGCCGCGCGCCGCACTCTTCCCCACCGGGTTCGCGACCAATCTCGGCGTCATCACCACGTTCGCGCGGGCGGGTGTGCTCGTGTGCAGTGACGAGCTGAATCACGCGTCGATCATCGACGGTTGTCGCCTGGCACGCGGCGACGTCGCGGTGTATCGCCACCGAGACCTCGATCACCTCGCCGCGCTCCTGCGCGAGCGCGGAGCACGCCGTGCGCTCGTCGTCACCGACACGGTCTTCTCGATGGACGGCGACGCCGCCGACGTCGAGGCAACCGCCGAGCTGTGCGTACGGGAGGGTGCGCTGCTCGTCGTCGACGAAGCACACGCGGTGCTGGGCCCGCACCCCGATCTGCCCCCTGACGCAGACGTGCTCCGCATCGGCACGCTGTCGAAGACCCTCGGTTCGCTCGGAGGTTTTGTCGCCGGTCCGGCGCGATCGATCGAGCTCGTCGAGAATCTCGCGCGCCCATACATCTTCACGACCGCACCTACGCCCGCCGATACTGCTGCCGCGCTGGCGGCCCTCCGCATACTCCTGTCGGACGAGGGGGACGCGCGGATCCGGCGCTTGCGCGGGAACGTCGATCGGCTGCGGCCGGGTCATCGGTCGCCCATCATCCCCTTCGTCTGCGGGGACGAATCGCGAGCACTCGACGCCGCGGCTGCGCTCCTCGAAGAGGGGCTGCTGGTGCCGGCCATCCGCCCGCCGACAGTGCCGGCGGGAACGTCGCGATTGCGCGTCACCGTCTCGAGCGCGCACTCGGACGACCAGATCGCACACCTGCAGCGCGCACTCACCGGCACCCTCGGAGCCGTCGCCGCCCGGTGAACGTCGTCGCCGTCGCCGGGACCGGAACAGAGATCGGCAAGACCTATGTGGCCGCCGGCCTCCTGCGCGGGCTGCGCGCCCGCGGCCGCGGGTTCACGGTGTACAAGCCGGTGCAGTCGTTCGCGCCGTCCGACTCGTCGACCGACGCCGATGTGCTGGCCGGCGCAGCCGGCCTCGCGCCGGCTGCCGTTTGCCCGCCGCACCGATGGCTCCCGCTCCCGTTGGCGCCGCCGATCGCGGCAGAGGCGCTCGGGCTCGGCCCCTTCACCATCGCCGATCTCGCGAGCGAGACCCGCGCCCGCGCAACAGGTGCGCCCGTGCTCGTGGAGACGGTCGGTGGTGTGCGCTCCCCCATCGCCTCCGACGGCGACTCGGCCGCGTTGATCGAGGCGCTGGCACCCGCGCTCGTCGTCCTCGTGGCCGACGCGTCACTCGGCACCATCAACCTCGTCCGTCTGAGCCGCGACGCGCTCTGGCGGCAACGCCAAGTCGTGGTGTTCATGAACCGCTTCGACGAGCGGTCAGACCTCCACGTACGCAACGCCGAATGGCTCGTAGTCCGCGACGGCATGGTCGTCTTGACCGACCACGCCGCCCTCGTGGATCTGGTCGAGCCTCTCGCCAGGCCGTGATGCGATCAGAGCCCGAGTAGCGCATCGAGGCCGATCGTGAGTCCGGGCGTTTCGGCGATCTTGCGTATTGCGAGCAGTACACCGGGCATGAACGACGCGCGGTCGTAGCTGTCGTGGCGAATCGTCAGTGTCTGCCCGGTGG
>DATJAA010000382.1:0-6982 GCA_035516815.1 Acidimicrobiia bacterium
TCGAAACCGCAGCGGCGGCGCGATGCCGACCCAACCCGCGACGCGCGAGTCGTCGACCGCGAGGGCCATATCGGCACCGAACGACCAGCCGACGAGCGCGAGTGGCGCGCCGCGCGCGAGGACAGGATGCGATGCCGCCTCGTCGAGCGCGGCGACCACGTCGAGCGGCTCGTCGCGGCCCTCCGAGTGCTCACCTTCGCTTGCCTCGACCCCGCGGAAGTTGAAGCGGATGCACGCGATCCCGCGTGCCGGGAGTGCCTCGAACAGCGCCGAGATCACCAGGCTGCGCATGGTGCCGCCGTACTGTGGGTGCGGATGGCACAGCACGGCGACAGCCCACGCGTCCTCCGGGGCCGCCCACTCGGCCTCGAGGCGCGTCCCGTCTGCCGCGCGAATCAGCATCGACGGCCGGCGGCCTAGCCGGCGACGCCCATCGCGTCGCACACGAAGGCGAGCACGAGGGCTTCGTCCCGCCACGCGTCGTAACGGCCCGACGGGCCTCCGTGCCCCGCACCCATCTCTGTGCGGAGGTAGATGGGCTTGGCCGAAGTCGACGACACGCGGAGCTTGGCCACCCACTTCGCGGGTTCCCAGTACTGGACGCGGGGATCGTTCAAGCCGCTCGTGACGAGCACGGCCGGATAATCCTCGACGCGCACGTTGTCGTAGGGCGAGTAGGCGCGCATGCGCGCGTAGTCGTCGGGATCTCGGGGGTCGCCCCACTCCTCCCACTCTGTGACCGTGAGCGGTAGTGACGCGTCGAGCATCGTCGTCACGACGTCGACGAAGGGCACCTCCGCGACGATGGCCGCGAACAAGTCGGGCCGCAGGTTCATGACCGCGCCCATCAGGAGCCCGCCCGCACTGCCGCCCCGTGCCGCAAGTCGCGACGGCGACGTGTAGCCCGTCGCGACGAGGTGCTCAGCGCACGAGATGAAGTCGGTGAACGTGTTCATCTTGTGCTCGAGACGGCCGTCCTCGTACCAGGTCCGGCCCATCTCGCCGCCTCCGCGCACGTGCGCGATCGCGAACACGAAGCCCCGATCGAGCAGGGAGAGGCGAGACGCGCGGAAGGACGGGTCGGTGGAGATCTCGTACGACCCGTAGCCGTACAGGAGCGCGGGCGCCGAGCCGTCGATCGGCGTACCGCGACGATGCACGAGCGAGATGGGGACGCGGGCGCCGTCAGCGGCCGTAGCCCACAGCCGCGCCGATTCGTACTGGGAGGCGTCGTAGCCGCCGAGGACAGGTTGCGTCTTCACAACTGTCGCCGAGCGTGTGGACATGTCGTAGTCGACGTCGGTCGTGGGCGCGACGAGGGACGTGTAGCCGTAACGCAGCGTTGCGGTGTCGAACTCCGCGTTCGGACCGACCCAGGCGCTGTAGACCGGATCCGGCATTGCGATCTCGTGGATGTCGCCGGACTCGAGGTTCATCACCCGGAGACGATCCAAGCCGTTCGCTCGTTCGCTGAGCACCAGATGTTCGGCGAATGCGTTTACCGAATCCAGCTTGACGTCGTCGCGGTGGGGGACGAGTGGCGTCCAGTACTGGCGCGCGGGGTCGACGCACGGCGCCGCTACCAGCTCGAAGTTGCGGGCCCCGCCGCCCTGGTTGGTGACGATGAGGAAGCGGTCGCCGCGCTCCTCGCTCCAGTGGTGCTCGACGGTGTATTCGTGGCCCTGCGCTCGCGGCGCGATCACGCGGGGCTCGGCGCCGGGCATGTCGGTCGGAACGAACCACACCTCGGAGGTCAGCTTGGACGAGGCGTCGATGAGTATGAAGCGGCCGCTGCGCGTGCGCTCGATACCGAGATAGAAACGTTCGTCGCTCTCGCGCAGCAGGAGTACGTCGGCGGACGCCGCGGTGCCGAGTGTGTGCCGCCACACCTCGTGTGGGCGCATCGCGTCGTCGGGTCGCACGTAGTAGCAGGTTTGCGCGTCGTCGGCCCACGCCAATCCGTACGTCACGTTCTCGACGATGTCGGGAAGATCCACACCGGTCGCCAGATCGCGAAATCGCAGCGTGTAACGCTCGCCGCCCGTGAAGTCGACGGAGTACGCGAGCGTGGTGTGGTCGGGGGTGACCTCGAACCCGCCGAGCGCGAAGTAATCGTGCCCGTCGGCGAGCAGGTTCTCGTCGAGCACGACGCGTGCGGCGTCGGCTCCCGCGCCGCGGGGCCGGCGGCAGTGGATGCCGTACTGCGAGCCCTCGAGAGTCCGGGAGGTGTACTCCCAGGGACCATCCGGAACGGGCGCGGACTCGTCGGTCTCCTGCACGCGCGATTTGATCTCCTCGAAGATCGACGCGCGCAGCGGGGCAAGCGGCGCGAGCATCGCTTCGGCGTACGCGTTCTCCGCTTCGAGGTACTCGATGACCTCGCGGTCGTCCCGGTTGCGCAGCCAGAACCAGTCGTCGACGCGCTCCTCACCGTGACATGTGAGTATGTGCGGCTCGCGACGGGCGGACGGCGGGACGGCACGGTCGGTTCGCGCTTCGGATCGGGTCATCGGCGGGCGAGCATAAACGGCGCCGGCCCGCGATTCGCGGCCGCTACGATTTCGACCTCATGCCGCGGGTCCCGACGCCGATTCCTTTCACGGTCGCCGAGCTCGACGCGGTGGCCTTCAATGCCGACGGGCTCGTACCGGCGATCGTCCAGGAGGAGGGCACCGGGCAGGTCCTGATGTTCGCATGGATGAACCGCGCGTCCCTGCAGCGCACGCTCGAGACCGGGCGGACATGGTTCTGGAGTCGCAGCCGTCAAGAGTTCTGGTGCAAGGGCGAGACGTCCGGCGACCGGCAGTACGTCCGCGGCGCGTACTACGACTGCGACATCGACGTGCTCCTGCTCGTCGTCGAGCAGGAAGGCGGCGGCGCTTGCCACACCGGCCACCGAACCTGTTTCTTCCGTGCGTTCGGCGGTGGCGCGACTCCCGAGCGCTTGTGACCGCGCCCGAGGTCCGACCATCACGCGACGACTTCCGCGCGCTCGCGCGCGAGCACACCGTCGTCCCGGTGTGGTGCGAGGTGCTCGCCGATCTCGAGACGCCGCTCTCCGCCTTCATGAAGCTCGTGGGCGATCGCGAGGGCTTCCTGCTCGAGTCCGTCGAGCACGCGGAACGCTGGGGCCGATTCTCGTTTCTCGGGCGGGACCCCGCCCGCACATTCGTGGCGCGCGGCCGCACTATCGAATGGCTCGGCGGCTCGGCGCCCGACGACGTGCCGAACGATCAGGGCACGCTGGCTTTGCTCGAGGCCCTGCTCGTCCACTTCCGCGCGCCGAAACTGCCGGAGCTCCCACCGTTCCACGGCGGGATCGTCGGCTGGATCGGTTACGACACCGTGCGGGAGATCGAGCGCCTGCCCTCGCCGGCCGACGACGACCTGGGCTTCCCCGATGCCGTGTGCTCGATGGCGGGGAGCGTGGCCGCGTTCGACCACTTCCGTCAGCGGCTGTTCCTGATCGAGAACGTGTATCCGCCGCGCCGCGCCGACGAGAGCACCATCGACGCCATGTACGACGCCGCGATCGCGCGACTCGAGCGTGCGGTTGCCGACCTCGGTCAACCCTTGCCGTACGTCGCCGCCCTGCCGCCTCCCGACGAGCTCGACGAGCTTCCGAAGCTACAGCGCAACTTCGAGATGCAGGCGTGGACGGCTGCGGTCGAGGCCGCGAAGGAGCACATCCTCGAGGGCGACATCTTCCAGGTAGTGCTCTCGCAGCGGTTCGATCTGGTCGAGCCGGTCAATCCGCTCGACGTGTACCGCGTGTTGAGATTGGTGAACCCGTCGCCGTACATGTACTACCTGCACCACCCGGAGGCGACCGTGGTCGGTTCCTCGCCCGAGGCGCTCGTGCAATTGCGCGAAGGACGCGTGATCAGCCGCCCGATCGCGGGGACGCGAAGGCGCGGCCGCAACGACGAGCACGACCGCCGGCTGGAGGCGGAGCTCGTCGAGCACCCCAAGGAGCGCGCAGAGCACGTAATGCTCGTCGACCTTGCGCGCAACGACGTGGGCCGCGTGGTGCGCTACGGCACCGAGCAGGTCGAGGAGCTGATGACGCTCGAGCGCTATTCGCACGTCATGCACATGACGAGCCAGGTGGCCGGTGACCTCGCCGAGGGCAAGTCGCCGGTCGACGTCCTCCGCGCGACGTTCCCGGCCGGCACCGTCAGCGGCGCGCCGAAGGTGCGGGCGATGGAGATCATCGACGAGCTGGAGCCCACCAAGCGCGGGCCGTACGCGGGCGTCGTCGGCTACCTGGACTTCTCCGGCAACCTCGACACCGCTATCGCCATCCGGACGATGTTCTGGCGCGACGGCCGAGCCACGCTGCAGGCGGGAGCCGGCATCGTCGCCGATTCGGTGCCCGCCGACGAGGACCTGGAATGTCGCAACAAGGCGCGAGCGTTGCTCACTGCAGCGGCTGCCGCCCGGCGCCTGCTCGGAGGCACGTGAGCGAATCGTTCCAGGCGCGCGTAGCACGGGATCTCGTGATCGTGGAAGGTCCCGACGCGACCTCGTTCCTGCAGAGCTTGGTCTCGCAGGATCTCGAGCCGGTCGCCACGGGTGACGCCGCGCACTCGCTGTTGCTCCAGCCGCAGGGAAAGCTGCTGGTCGACTTCTATTCCGTGCGGACCGCGGCGGAGTCGTGGTCCTGCGTGTGTGAAGGCGGTTTCGGCGCCGAGCTCGCGGCCGGACTCGATCGGTTCAGGATCAGGGTGAAGGCCGAGATCCGTGAGGTGCCCGTTGCCGCGATCGCTCTGCGCGGCGTTGTCGCGCCGCCGGGGTCGGATGCCACCGTCTTCGAGGTCGATTGGCCCCGTGTTGCGGCGTTCGACGCGGTAGGGAGCGAGGCCGAGATCGCTGCTCTGAGCCAAGCGGTCGACGCTCCGTTGATCGACGAGCAGGAGTACGAGACCGCGCGCATCGAAGCCGGAGTTCCACGGCAGGGGCTCGACACCGACGAGCGCACGATCCCGCAGGAGGCGGGCCTCGAGCTGCGAGCGGTGTCGTTCACCAAGGGATGCTTCGTAGGCCAGGAGCTCGTGTGCCGCATCGACGCGCGCGGGCATGTGAATCGCCATCTCCGGCGCCTGCGTTCGGGCGGTTCCGATCTGCAACCCGGCCTGCCGGTGCTGCTCGACGGGCGCGAAGTCGGCGAGGTCACGAGCGCGGCGGGTCGCGTCGCGCTCGCGATGGTGCGACGCGAGGTCGAGCCGGGTCTCGTGGTGGAGGTGGCGGGCTCCCCGGCGTCGGTGGAAGCGGTCGAGGCGCGCTGAGCCGCGCGGTTCAGGCGAGAGTGCGGCCGCGGAAGAAGCGCCAGATGGTCGCGCTCGCGTCGACCTGCCGGGTGGTCATGCCCAGCCCGGGAATCGGGATCGACCCCGGCCACGTATGCCCGCCCCCGACGATGATGTAGAAGATCGCCGCGCTCGTCGCGGCACAGCCCGTCCACGTGCGGCGGATGACCTCCCGGCTCAGGCGTACGTCACGGAACGCCGGTGAGCAGTGGTCGGTTGCCGCCCAGCCCGCCATCGCACCGGGCGCGCTACCGACCGTCGAATGGCCACAGCAGTTCACGGTGCCGCCCCGGAAGGGCACGATCGGATCGGCGGTGCCCGAGAACGCCATGATCGGCACGGGCCGCGGCCCGCCGCACGCGATGATGACCGCGACCGCGGCGAACGCCGCGAACCGATTGCTCATCTGGCAGGCGAGGGTCGACGTCATGGCGCCGCCGTCGGACATGCCGGTTGCGTACACGCGGTGCGCGTCGACGCAGAGCGTCGATTCCATGTGGGTGAGCAGCGCGCCGACCATTTTCACGTCGTTCTGCAGGCCGGGTTCGGCGGAGAGGTTGAAGTGCCGATTCTTGGGATCCTGCCCGTCGGGCGCGACGATCAGGAAGTCGTCGCGGTCGGCCTCCGGCTTGAAGTTGCCGTAGACCATCTGCTGTACCGCATTCGACCCGTAGCCGTGGAAGTCGAACACGATGGGAACGTCGCGCCGACCGGTATAAACGGGTGGGACGTAGAGCTGGTACGTGCGGGCCGCGCCGGCGAACGTGAACGACTGCGAGAACTGACCGGGACGGTGCGGTCGGGCACACGCCGCGACCGGCAGAGTCGAGGTCGTCGGCGATGCCGTCGTCGTGCTCGTGAGTGGCGCGGGCGCGCTCGCATGTGACGACGAGCTGCTGCATCCGGCTGCGGCAACGGTTACCAGCGCGGCGATCGCGATCGGCGCGACGAAACGAGGGCGCGCAGTCACGCGACGACCGTCGGCACGTGGAGGGGCAGTGACACGACGAAGCGTGAACCGCGCTCGGGCCCGGCCTCGGCGCGCGCGGATCCGCCCATGGCGACGGCAAGCTCGCGCACGATCGCGAGCCCGAGACCGGTGCCGACCGTGCGTGCCGGAGTGTCCCGCACCGTGTACAGCCGCTCGAACACCCGGGACATCTGGTCGGCCGGAACCCCCGGGCCGTCGTCGACCACGACGATCGCGATGTGCGTGTCGGTTTGCGGCGCCGCGTAGACGTCGACCTGCGATGTCGCGTACTTCAAGGCGTTCTCGACCAGGTTGGCGGTGATCTGTGCAACGCGCTCGGGATCCAGGTCGACGGGCAGGGCGTTGCCGCTGAGGACGTTCAGCCGGATGCCGAGCTGGTGCGCTTTCGGCGCGAACGCCTCGGCCGCGTCGCGCACGATCTCGGTCGCGTCGAACGGCCCGACGTTCAGCGAGAACTGGTGGCTCTCGAGTCGCGCGAGGTCGAGGAGGTCGCGCACGAGCCGTTCCAGGCGCCGTCCTTCTGCACCGATGATGGCGGCGGCCCGCTTGCGCGCGTCGGGATCGGCGTCGTCGAGGGTCCCGTCCGCGAGTGCCTCGGCGTAGCCGCGGATGGATGTGAGGGGGGTCCGCAGATCGTGCGAGATCGAGAGCAGGAACGCGTGCTCGGTCCCGCGCGCCTCTT
>DATJAA010000383.1:0-6183 GCA_035516815.1 Acidimicrobiia bacterium
GGTCGACGTCGCCGAAGCGGTGCAGAAGCAGACCGGCGCCGAGATCGACCGCCGCAAGATTGCACTCGACGAGCCGCTCAAGGAGCTGGGTGGCGTCGAGCTGCAGGTCCGCCTGCATCCCGAGGTCGTCGCGACCATCCGGGTCGAAGTCGAAGCAGCCGGCTGAGCCCGTACGGCTCGCGTCCGGTCCCTCGTTCGCGCGCGCTCGTTGGCCAGAATCACATATGTGTCATTCGACGGCCCGGCCTCGCATTCCTGGTTGTGGACGCCGACGAGTTATCCACAGGCATTGTGCTCGTCGGGGACGCATCCGGCGCGCCCGGACAACGCCGGTTCTTCCTCGGGCCCGGTTGCTCCCGCCCGCGTGCCAGCGGCGATTCGGGCCGGCCGCGCTCGTGAGGACCCGTTGTCGTTGATGGCGCACCCGCATGCGACTGTCCACAGGGATGTGGATCGCGGGATATCCCCCAGCCGCCCGGAGCAATTCACAAGGTTGTCCCCTTCAACCTCACAGGTATCGCGTGCCATGGTCGCCTGCGCCGGCGTGAGGAGGTAGCAACGATGGTCTCGATCGAGGATGCGCGGCGGCGAGCAGGGGTCGCGCGCATACCTCCGCACAATCTCGAGGCCGAGGAGTCGTTGCTCGGGGCGATGATGCTGAGCCGCGAGGCGATCACGGCCGCGGTCGAGGCCCATCTCGAAGGGAGCGACTTCTACAAGCCCGCGCACAGCGCGATCTTCGATGCCGCTTACAGCTTGCACAGCCGGGGCGAACCCGTCGATCCCGTCACCGTCGCCGAGGAGTTACGGCGCGCCGCGCAGCTCGACCAGCTCGGTGGCCGCCAGACGTTGCTGAGGATCCAGGCTGCCACGCCCGCGTCGGCGAACGCGCAGCACTACGCACTCATCGTCGCCGAGCTCTCGATGTTGCGGCGCCTGATCGAGACGGCGGGCGGTATCCAAGAGATGGCGTACGCCGCCGAGGACGCCGTCGACGAGACGCTCGACCGGGCCGAGGCCGCGATCTTCGAAGTGGCCGAGCGACGCGTCGCCGACACGCTGACGCCGCTGTATCCGGCGCTCGAAGAGACGATGAACCAACTCGAGGCGATGTACGACCGCCAGGGTGAGGTCGTCGGCACCGCGACGGGCTATCACGATCTCGACGCGCTGCTGCTCGGCATGCAGCCGTCGACGCTCACGATCGTCGCCGCCCGGCCCGGGCAGGGAAAGACCTCGCTGGCACTCGGGATGGCGCAGCATGTCGCGTTGCACGGCCGCAAGCCCGTGCTCTTCTTCTCGATGGAGATGGGGTACCTCGAGCTCACGAAGCGTCTCCTCGCGGCCGAGGCGCGCGTCCCGTCACGCAAGCTGCAGACCGGGAAGCTCTCCGAGCACGAGTGGCCCCGGGTCAACCAAGCAGTCGGCCGGCTTGCCGAGGCCCCGTTCTTCATCGACGACAATCCGCACTGCACCGTCATGGAGATGCGCGCGAAGGCGCGGCGCACCAAGGCGCGCTACGGCGATCTCGGCCTGATCGTCGTCGACTATCTGCAACTCATGTCGACGCCGGGTCGCTCGGAGAACCGTCAGGTCGAGGTGTCCGAGCTCTCGCGCGGTCTCAAGATCCTCGCCCGTGAGCTCGAGACGCCGGTCGTCACCCTCTCGCAGCTCAACCGGCAGCTCGAGTACCGCCAGGACAAGCGACCGATGCTGGCCGACCTGCGGGAATCCGGTTGCCTCACGGCCGACACCGAGGTCACGCTCGCCGGCGGCGGCACCGCGACGATGGGTGAGCTGTACGAGACCGGCGCGCGCGACCTCGCCGTACTCACCCTCGACGAGCGCCTGCGGTTGGTGCCCGGGGTGATGAGCCACGTGTTCTGCAGTGGCACGAAGCCGATATTCCAGCTGCGACTCGCGTCGGGCCGCACCATCACCGCGAGCGCCAACCATCCGTTCCTGACGCTCGGCGGTTGGGTCCACCTGGAGGCCCTGGCCGTCGGAACGCACGTCGCGTCGTCACGCCGCAACGGATCAACCGTCGATCCGCGCGACGACACGATTCCGCGCGAGGTCTGGGACTACATCGAGCGTAAGGGCCTGCTCGTCAACGGCTCGCTGCGCGCGCACGACCTCATCGAGCGGCTCGGTGAATCGGCCGGTGGTTGTCATCGCGTGTACGAGCAGGGTGTCTCGCGCTCGCTGATGCAGCGCATCGCCGACGCACTGCCGGATCAGTTCCTCGCCGATCTCGGCGCGAGCGACGTGTCGTGGGACGAGATCGTCGCGATCGAGCCGCGCGGTGCCGAGCCGGTGTTCGACGCCACGGTCGAGGGCACCCACAATTTCGTCGCGAACGGCGTCGTCGTGCACAACAGCATCGAGCAGGACGCCGACGTCGTGTTGTTCATCTATCGGGACGAGTACTACAACCCCGAGTCCGACCAGCGCGGCCTGGCCGAGATCATCGTCGCCAAGCACCGCAACGGGCCCGTCGGCGCGACGAAGCTGGTCTTCCACGGCGACTACACGACCTTCGAGAACGCCGCGCGCGAGTAACGATCAGTCGAAGACGGCGGTACGGCGCCCGTAGACGATCACGCGGTGCTCGAGGTGCAGGCGCAGCGCCTCGGCGAGTACGACGGCCTCGAGGTCGCGGCCTCGTCGCTCGAGCCGGGCGGGGTCGTCGCGGTGAGATACAGGCATCACTTGCTGGGCGATGATCGGTCCCTCGTCGAGCTCGGCGGTCACGTAGTGCGCAGTCGCGCCGATCACCTTGACCCCACGCGCGTGAGCTTGGCCGTACGGCCGAGCACCGGCGAACGACGGCAAGAACGAGTGGTGGATGTTGATCATCCGCTCGTGCCAGCGTTCGACCAGCCACGGCGGGAGCACCAGCATGTAGCGGGCCAGCGCGACCAGATCGAGCCGTTCCGAGTCGAGCAGCGCTCCGAGCGCGCGAGCTTGCGCGTCGCGCTCCGGCGTCACGGGCAGCACGTGGAACGGCAGCCCGAAGCGTTCGACGAGTTCGCGGTGCGTCTCGTGATTCGACACGACCACCACTACGTCCCCCGGTATCTCGCCCAGGTGGAAACGAACGAGCAGATCGCCGAGGCAATGACCTTGGCGCGATGCGAGCAGTCCGACGCGCGGACGAGCGCCGAGGTCGTGCACACCCCAACGCATGTCGAATCGACTCGCGATCTCGGAGAAGGCGCCGGCCAGCTCCGCGCGCGTGGCGTCGACGTCGAACTCGATGCGTTGCAGGAAGAGCCCGGCCTCCGGATCGGAGTGCTGGTCGGCTTCGACGATGTTGCCGCCCGCGTCGGCGACGAACGCGCCGACGGTCGCGACGATGCCGGGCCGATCGGAGCACTGGAGGAGAAGAACGGCGCGCATGATGATTTCGGTCGGCAGTGGCGTCTCAGAAGAGCTTCAGGTCAGCGGCGATGCCGCCTCGTAGCTGTTCGAGATCGATTTCGACGCAGGCGACCCCCTTGCTCTCCGCGTACACGCGGGCCTGCGGCTTGATCTGCTGCGCGACGAACATGCCGACGGTAGGCGAGAACAGCGGATCGCGATCGAGCCGCTCCTGGTACCGCAGCAGCTGATCGACACCCGCGATCTCGCCGACGCGTTTCACTTCGATGACGACCGCACGGCCGTCGGCGTCGCGGCACAGCAGGTCGATCGGGCCGATGTCGGTCGGGTATTCCCTGCGCACCAGCGTCAGGTCCGCACGCAGCGCGGCGACACGGGCCGCGATCAGTTGCTGCAGCTCCGCTTCGACGCCGTCCTTTTCGAGGCCGGGGTCGTTCCCGAGCTCCACCACGACGTCGTGTACGACCTCGTGCAGCTCGATGCGCAACGACTCGCCCTTGGGCGTACGGGCAACGATCTCGCCCTCTGCCTCGGTGATGGTGCACGGCGGGTTCATCCAGTTGAGTGGTTTGTACGCCTTGGCGTCGGAGTGGATCGCGATCGATCCGTCGGCCTTGCAGAGCACGAGGCGCACGGCCGGTGAGAGCCGCGCGCCCAGTCGGCCTTCGTAGGTCACCGAGCACCGCGCGACGAGCAATCGCATGCGGCGAGTCTTTCACGGCCGCTACGCCGCCTCCGAGGGCGCCCCGGTAGCCTCGCCCCGATGGGCTGGATCCTCGGATCGTCGGGCAGCTTCTACGACGAGGTGCTGCGCGAGCTCGTCGCGGCGATCGGCGCGGCCCTGTTCCTCGGCAACGCAATTGCGCTCTACCGCCGCCGGGCCGACGGCCAGGAGGCACGGCGCCGGATCATCGCGCGCAACCGGCCGGGAAGCCCGGTGCGCGGCTACCGGCGGACCGAGAACACCGACCTTCCCCAGGCGCCCCTCCTGCGGACCGTCGCGTATCTCGTGATCGGGTTCGTGGTGATGGTCGCCGGCATCGGTGCGATGGTCAACAAGTAGCGCGCATCACGCGTGCACCGGCGGACGGCGATCGGCCCACGCGCGCGCTTGCTCGAGCTGCGCGGCCGCGCGGAGGAGGACGTCCTCGCGCCCGTACCGCGCGACGAGCTGGACCCCGATCGGCAGCCCGTCGTCGTTCCAGTGGAGCGGCAGCGAAATCGCCGGCTGACCGGTGACGTCAAACGGCGCGCAGAAGCTAACGAGGTGGCCCATGCGCGCCCCGGAGCCGGGGTCGGGATTGTCCGGCGCGAACTCCCCCAGAAGTGCGGGTGGTTCGGGACTCGTCGGCACCAAGAGGACGTCGTGGTCGACCCACCATGCCGCGACCCGGCGCGCCCAGGACTGCATGGCTTCGAGCGCGGCGACGTAGTCGACGCCGGATACCTGGGCGCCCATGCCTGCGAAGAACGCGTTCGACGGCTCGAGCTCGCCGGTGATGTCGCGTCCGAGCCGCGCGTTCCAGCGAGCGACGTCACGCGCGATCGCCGTTGCCAACACCACGACGAATCCTTGGTTGTAGCTGTCGTCGAGCCCGGGCACGGCGACCGGATCGACGTGGTGGCCGAGCTCGGAAAGGAGCCGCGCCGTCGCTTCGACCGCGTCCACTGCATCCGGATGCGACGCCTCGCCCGATGGGGTCGTCGTGGAGTAGCCGATCCGGAGCTGCTCGACCGGGGCGCCCACCTCGTCGCGGAACGGTCGCGCCGGCGCCGGCGCGGTGTACGGATCGCCGGGTGCGGCGCCGGCCACCGCGTCGAGCACCGCCGCGGTGTCGCGCACCGAGCGGGTGAGCACGAACTCGTGCGTCAGGGGCCCCCAGTACTCGCCGAAGTCGGGCCCCAGTGTCGTGCGCGCCCGAGTCGGCTTCAGGCCGACGATCCCGCACATGCTCGCCGGGAAACGGATCGATCCGCCCATGTCGTTGCCGTGCGCGACCGGGACGAGGCCTGCGGCGACGGCCGCGGCGGAACCACCACTCGATCCGCCGGGGCTGCGGGCGAGGTCCCACGGATTGTGCGTGGCGCCGTACGCCAGCGGCTCGGTCGTTGCACTCGTTGCCAGCTCGGGCGTGTTGGTCTTGCCGACGAACACGAATCCGGCCGCGCGAAAGCGCGACGCGAGCCAGGTGTCGTCGGGCTCGATCCAACCCGCATCCTTGAGCGCGCGCATGCCGGCGTGAAATGGGTCGCCGGCGGTGTGGCACACCGCGTCCTTCACGAGGAACGGGACGCCGGCGAACGGGCCCGTCGCCGCCGGAGCCTCGGCGCGCGCCCGTTCGAATCGGCGATGGATCACGGCATTGAGCTGCGGGTCGACGCGCTCGATTCGGGCGACGGCGGCATCGACCAATTCGGCGGCCGATACCTCGCCGCGCGCGCAGAGCTCGGCCTGCGCGGTGGCGTCCAACCGTCCGAGATCGCCGGTCACGGGCGCGCAGCGTACGCGACGCGTTCCGCGGATGCGTTCGGGCGATGGAGGACGTGGACGACGAGGCTGAAGCTCCGGTTGAATTGTTGCGTCCGTGGGGTAATGCAGTGCGTACAGCGGGCGGGTACATCGGCAACGGTGTCGGTCGTTCGGCCCGAATAAAGGAGCGCGAGGTGGCGGACATCACGGAGTACGAGACCGACCAGATCACGAAAGCCAACGCGTCCGGCCGCCGGCCGGTCGTGTTCGTCCACGGACTGTGGCTGCTACCGATGAGTTGGGACCGTTGGCGCGAGCTGTTCGAGGAT
>DATJAA010000384.1:0-6043 GCA_035516815.1 Acidimicrobiia bacterium
CGTCGTGCACAACGACGACAGCCCCGGGATGATCGGCCGCGTCGGTACGGTCCTCGGCGACGCGGGCGTGAACATCTCGAACATGGATGTCGGGCAGAGCCCGAGCGGCGCGGCCGCCTTGATGGTCATCGCGACGGAGACGCCGGTTCCGGTGGCAGTGGTGGAGCAGGTGGCGCGCCAGTCGGGCGTGCAGTCGGCGCGGGCGATCGATCTCGGCTGAGCGGGCGCGTCACACCTTCGAGGGTCGAAGACCGTCGGCCGCGGCCGCCGTCTCGTCCACGTAGCAACGGTCGGGCTTGGTGCGCGCGTAGTTCGCGCCCCCGGGCACGTGGTAGATCCCGCTCGCGAGCTTCGCCTTCACCGGATGCGTCGGCGGACAGGTGCCGTCCGGGTTGGGTTCGGTCCAGGCCGACGGCGAGGGTGCCGCGGGCTCGGCGGGCGCGGCCGGCGCCGGGGCGCCCGGGCGCGGTACCGGCGGGAACGGGAAGGGTGCAGTCGTCCATTCGACGCCCCGCTCGTTGTGCGGTGCGCGTGCGTTCCACGCGCGCCACGCCGCGAACGCGACGCCGCCGACGATGCCGGCGCCGAGCGCCCGCTTCACGGATCTACGCATTGGCCCCTGCTTCCGAACGCCTCCGGCCGGTTTCGCTCATGCGAGTGGGAGGTACTGCCGACCAAAGAGTTTGACGAATCTGCTCGATACTGACAGACTGGCTGGACTTATGCGCAAGGAGATCACGGCTTCCGCAGCTCTGCTGAGCCTCCTCCTTACTTAGGCGCGGGCGCCCACCGGTGCTCGCGCTCGACCCTCCGTGCCGATCCGGCCGGAGGGTTTTTCGTTGCGGTGAACACCCTCGCCGCAACTCCCGGACCACCCACAAGCCGAGGTGAACGAGATGGACACGGTCAGGATCTTCGATACAACGCTGCGGGACGGCGAGCAATCGCCGGGCATCTCTCTTGACGTTGCCGAGAAGCTCGAGATCGCCGATCAGCTCGCGCGTCTCGGCGTCGACGTGATCGAGGCCGGGTTCCCGATCGCCTCCGACGGTGATTTCGAGTCCGTCGAGGCCATCGCGAAGACAGTCCACGGGCCGATCATCACCGCGCTCTCACGCACCGGGTTCAAGGACGTCGACCGAGCCTGGGAGGCGGTCCGGCACGCCGAACGCGCTCGCATCCACGTGTTCATCGCGACGTCGAAGATCCACATGGAGAAGAAGCTCCGGATGACGCCTGATCAGGTCAAGCACGAAGCGGCGGCCGCGGTGGCACGTGCCAAGGGATACCTGGACGACGTCGAGTTCTCGCCCGAGGACGGGTATCGCTCCGATCCCGAGTTCATGTGCGAGGTCTGCCAGATCGCGGTCGACAACGGCGCGACCACGCTCAACATCCCCGACACCGTCGGCTTCGCCGTGCCCGAGGACTACGGCCGGCTCATCAAGTTCGTGATCGACACGGTGAATGGCGACTTCGTGCTGTCGACGCACTGCCACAACGACCTCGGGCTCGCCGTCGCCAACTCGCTCGCGGGCGTGGAGAACGGCGCGCGCCAGGTCGAGTGTGCGATCAACGGCCTCGGAGAGCGTGCCGGCAACGCGGCCCTGGAAGAGATCGTCATGGCGATCCGCACGCGACGCGACTATTTCGGCACCGTGGACGTCGGGGTGCGGACGGAGGAGCTCGCGCGGACGTCGCGCATGGTCTCGCGGCTCACCGGCTATCACGTGCAGTACAACAAGGCCGTTGTCGGTCGGAACGCTTTCGCGCACGAGGCGGGCATACATCAGCATGGAGTGCTGGCCGATCGGGAGACCTACGAGATCATCGACGCATCGGCTGTAGGCCAGGAAGCGGCGCAGATCGTGTTGGGCAAGCACTCGGGCCGGCACGCCTTCGCCGACACGCTGGAGAAGATGGGAATCCATGTGCAAGGTGACGCGCTGAACGGCGCGTTCGTTCGCTTCAAGGAGCTCGCGGACAAGAAGGTCGAGATCACCGAAGCCGATCTCGAGGCGCTCGTCGCCGAGGAGTTGGGAAGTGCCGTCGTGCACCGCTACGGGTTGTACGAGCTCGAAGTGCGCGGCGGAACGAGCACGCCGCCGACGGCGCGCGTGATCATCACCGACGCCGACGGGAAGATCGAAGCCACCGGTACCGGAGACGGCATGATCGATGCGGCTGTCGCCGCGATCGGCGAGGCGACGGGAGTTCGCGGCAAGGTGAGCAATTTCCAGGTGTCTTCCGTGTCGGGCGGCGCCGATGCGCTCGGCGCCGTCGCCATCTCCGTCGAGGCCGAGGGCACCCGGGTTACCGGCCGCGGTGTTGCCACCGACGTCGTCGAGGCCTCCGCCCGCGCATACGTGAACGCCGTCAACAAGCTCGCACGCCTGCGCGACCGCGGTGAAGTGCGCGAGAAAACGGTCGGGCCCTGACGATGGCGACGAATCTCTGGGTCAACGAGGAACACGCGGTTGCGTATCTGCGCGAGCGCGAGACGCTTCCGCATCGCGTCGACGCGCTTGAGGTGCTCTGCGAGTTGCTGCCCGAGCGCGTCGACCGGGTGCTCGATCTCGGCACCGGCGACGGTGTCACGCTCGCGCTCGTGCTCGCGGCGCGCCCCGCGGCGACAGGCATCGGCGTCGATTTCGGCGACGAGATGCTCCGGCGCGCCCGAGCGCGTTTCGACGGTGAGGCGCGTGTCGCCGTCGAGCGGCACGATCTGGATCATCCGCTGCCGCCGATCGGCGAATTCGACGCCGTAGTGTCGAGCTTCGCGATCCACCACTGTGCACCGGCGCGCCAGCGCGCGCTGTACGCGGAGGTGTTCGGACTCTTACGGCCGGGTGGCGTTTTCGTGAACGCCGAACACGTTGCGTCGCCGACGGCGCCGTTGCACGAGGCATTTCTCGCCGCGCTCGGCCGCACGCCGGCGCAGGACGACCCGTCGAATCAGCTCGTCGCGGTCGAACAGCATCTCGCCTGGCTGCGGGACCTGGGCTTTGTGGACGCCGACTGTTTCTGGAAGTGGCGGGAGTTGGCGGTGCTCGCGGGGACCCGGCCGGTCGAGGGGTAGATCGAGGCCCGGCCGGGAACAACTACGCGGCTCGGGGCCTTGTACGTGGAGAGCTCCGGACCCGAGATGAGTGCAGGCGGAGGACGTGTGATGAGCGTGATCGATTTCTTCGAGTACCTGGCCGCGAGTGAGCAGACCGCCGAGCTCGCGCACGAGCTCGCCGACGTGTGGGTCGCCCGCCAGCTCGCCGACCTCTACCACCCGGCCGCCTGAGCCCACCCGCTCAGATCGACGCGGAAGGCAACCACGCCGGCCGCGTCGACTCGTACGCGGAGATCGCGTCGGCGTGACGCAACGTCAACCCGATGTCGTCGAGACCGTTCAGCAAGCGGTAGCGCGTGAAGTCGTCGAGGTCGAACGCGACGTCGAGGCCGATCGCCGGCGCGGCGACGCGCCTGCGCTCGACGTCGACCACGATCTCGAGGTTGGGATCCTCTTCGATCGCCTCCCACAGCCGGTGCACGGCGTCGTCGGGTACCGCGGCGACGACAAGGCCCATTTTCCCGGAGTTGTTACGGAAGATGTCGGCGAAGCGCGAAGACACGACAGCTTGGAAGCCGTAGTCCATGAGCGCCCACACCGCGTGCTCGCGCGAAGAGCCGGTTCCGAAGTTCGGCCCGGCGACGAGGATGTTGGCGCCGTCGTAGCGCTTCTGGTTGAGGACGAAGTCGGAGTTCTCGCGCCACTCCGAGAACAATCCCTCGCCGAATCCGGTGCGCTCGACGCGCTTCAACCAATCGCTCGGGATGATCTGGTCCGTGTCGACGTCGGAGCGCACCAGTGGCACCGCATGTCCGGTGATGACGGTGACCTTTTCCATCAGCTCAGTTCCTCCGGTGTCGAGAAGTGCCCGGCGATCGCAGTCGCGGCCGCGACCGCCGGGGAGACGAGATGGGTGCGACCACCTTTGCCTTGACGACCTTCGAAGTTGCGATTGGAGGTCGAGGCGCAGCGCTCTCCCGGTGAGAGTTTGTCCGGGTTCATGGCGAGGCACATCGAGCAGCCCGGCTCGCGCCAGTCGAATCCCGCGTCGCGGAACACTCGATCGAGACCCTCGGACTCGGCCTGCCTCTTCACTGCCGCCGAACCGGGCACGACCAGCGTGCGCACGCCGGCCTTCACCCGGCGACCCCGGGCGACGTCGGCGGCGACGCGTAGGTCTTCGATGCGCGAGTTCGTGCACGACCCGATGAAGACGGTGTCGACCGCGATCTCGCGTATCGGTGTGCCGGAACGCAAACCCATGTAGGCGAGCGCCCGGCGGGCCGATTCGCGAGCGGACTCGTCGGCGAAGGCGTCGGGGTCTGGGACGGTTTCGTCGATCGAGATCGTCTGCGCGGGATTCGTTCCCCAGGAGACGTGCGGCCGCAGCGTCGTCGCGTCGATGAATATCTCCTTGTCGAACGACGCGCCCTCGTCGGTCACGAGCGCGCGCCAGTCGTCGAGCGCCTGCTCCCACTGCGCGCGCTTCGGCGCGAACGGAAGGCCCTGGAGGTACGCAAAGGTCGTGTCGTCGGGCGCGACGAGGCCCGCACGGGCGCCCGCCTCGATCGACATGTTGCAGACGGTCAAGCGGCCCTCGATCGACAGGGCACGGATGGCGGAGCCGCGGTACTCGATGACGGATCCGATCCCGCCGCCGGTGCCGATGCGGGCGATGATCGCGAGGACGATGTCCTTCGCCGACACCGTCGCCGGTGCATCGCCGTCGACGACGATCGCCATCGTTCCGGGTCGCATCTGCGGCAGTGTCTGCGTCGCGAGTACGTGCTCGACCTCGCTCGTGCCGATACCGAAGGCCAACGCACCGAACGCTCCGTGCGTGGACGTGTGGCTGTCGCCGCACACGATCGTCATTCCGGGCTGCGTCAGACCCTGTTCGGGGCCGATCACGTGCACGATGCCCTGGCCGGGGTCGCGCATCCCGTAGAGCCGGATCCCGAACTCGGCGCTGTTCTGCGCGAGCACCTCCATCTGTTTCGCGGATATCGGGTCGGCCAGCGGTTTGTCGAGGTCGGCGGTCGGTACGTTGTGATCCATCGTCGCGACCGTGAGGTCCGGACGCCGTACGCCGCGACCTGCGGCGCGCAGGCCGTCGAAGGCCTGGGGCGAAGTGACCTCGTGCACGAGATGCAGGTCGATGTACAAGAGGTCGGGCTCGCCCTCGGCGGTCGCGACCACGTGACGGTCCCAGACCTTCTCGGAAAGGGTCTTCGGCGTGGTAGCCATGTTCGCTCCTGTCTCAGGATATGAGACGCTAATATCGCTAGATGGTCAGTGTAACAAGCGGCGTCCAGGTTCTGGATCGCGCCGTCCTCGTGCTCGATACGGTCGCGCACACGGGGCAGTGCTCGCTGCTCGAGCTGCAGCGCGCCACCGACTTGCCCCGGCCGACGGTGTACCGGATTGCCGTCGGCCTCGAGCGGCACGGACTCCTCGCGCGCGATACCGACGGCCGGTTCGTGCTCGGCCACCGGCTTGCCGCGTGGGGCGCGGCGGCCGGCCGCGGCCTCGCCGATGCCGCCCGACCGCTGCTGGCGCGCCTCGCCGAGGAGACCGGGGAAAGCGCCCAGCTCTATGTGCGGGAAGGGGATCGCCGGGTCTGCATCGCGGTGCACGAGCGTCCGAGCGGGCTGCGCGACACCGTTCCGCTGGGAGCGGTACTGCCGCTCGACCGCGGCTCGGGGGGCAAAGTGTTGCTTGCATGGGCGGTCGACGCCTCGCGATTCACGGTCTCCGCGCGCGAGCTCGCGGCGGTGCGGGCGCGAGGTTGGGCCGCGAGCGTCGGTGAGCGCGAGGCGGGAGTCGCGAGCGTCAGCGCGCCCGTATTCGACGGCTCCGAGTCGGTGTTGGCCGCGGTGAGCGTGAGCGGTCCCATCGACCGCCTCGGGCCGAATCCAGGCCGGAGGATGAGCGCAGCGGTGGCCGCAGCCGCCCGCGATCTCGCGGCGGCGCTCGGCGGTC
>DATJAA010000385.1:0-7243 GCA_035516815.1 Acidimicrobiia bacterium
GCCGGTCGGCCCATACGAGCATCGGCGGCAGCACGACGAGCGCGCTCAACAGCGCGACCGCGACATTCAGCGCGACCACCTCACCGAAGTCGCGGAGCAGGGGCAACGACGACGTGGCAATGACCGCGATGCCCGATACCGCGGTGAGAGCCGACACGATGAACGCACGTCCGGTACGTGACGCGGTGACGTCGATGGCCTCGCGAGGCTGCAGGCCGCGCCGCCGCTCCTCGAGGAATCGCAGCAGGATCAACGACGTGAACTCCGTACACGCGGCCACCACCAACGGCCCGCCGACCGCGGTCATCGGGCTGAGCTTCAGGTGAAGTGCCCACGCGAACAGTGAGGCGGCGCCGACCGCAATCAGGACCGGCACCAGCGAGAGCAATGCACGAATGACGCTACGCAGCCGGAACGAGAGGAACAAGAACACGAAGAGGATCGCGAGGTAGGTGAGCGCCGACCGGTTCTTCTGGAGGTTGTCCAGCAAGCCGACGCCGACCACAGCAAGGCCCGAGGGCGTCGCCTTCACACCCGCGGGCGGCCGCACGGTGGCCCTGATCTCGCGCACTACCGTGGCGCGCGCGGCGAGCGAGCTCGGCCCGGTGCGGAATATGAGGTTCATCGCGGTGCCGCTCGGTGACACCGTCGACGCTTTGATGTCGGCGGGCGCCACGCTGTAGGCGCTGTGCACATCGGCGGCCGTCGGCGAGATGTGCGGGGTACCGGGCACGTCGAGCAGCTGGCTGACCGTCGGGACGAGACCGGACACGGTGAGGAGCGTGTCCGGGTACTTCGCGAGCTGCGCGCGCGAAAAATCGTCGACGAATACGACCGTCTTGTTGTTGTACACCGTCGGGAGCGACACCACGAACACACCGAGCTCGCTCGACGACCCGGTCTCGCGATCGAGGACGTTGAGGTCGCGGATGACCTGCGACTTCTGGTTGACCCATTGCTCGGGGTCGGTCTGGAGTACGAGCTTGCCCTCGGCGAAGATGCCGCCCATGAAGATGATGAGGCTCACGATCGCGAGGAACGGTCCGGCGCGGCCACTGAGGCTGCCGAGCCACACGACCAGGCGCCCGAGCGGGCCTTCACGGAAGTCGCGGCCTTTGGTAGGTGATCGGTACTCGCGAATGCCGAGGATTGCAAGGGTCCCGACGATGCTGTTGAGGCAGATCATCGCGACGCCGACCGCCAGCAGCAGTCCGAACGCGCGGAGCATCGGAACCCGGGCCCAGTGCAACGCCGCGAACGCGAAGATCGCGTCGAACGTCACGACGAGCAGCGCGGGACCGAGGTTTCGCGAGGTCTCCTGGATCGGATGTTCGGCCCGATCGATGACGACTTCCTCCTCGACCCGTGCGTGCATCTGGATCGCGTAGTCGATGCCGATGCCGAGCATGACGGGGAGTCCGGCGATCGTGACGATCGTGAGCGGGATCCCGAGGTAGCCGGCGAGACCGAAGGCCCAGATGATGCCGATGAGCACGATGCCCAGCGGCAGCAGGCGCCACCGCACACTGAACAGCAGCAGCAGGATCACGATCATGATCCCGACCGCGATGAGCGCGAGCGTCGCCATCCCACCGGTGAGATAGTCGTTCAGGTTCTCGAGCAGCTTCGGCGCGCCGGTGGTCGTGATCGTCGCGTTGGCGAAGTGGAGATTTTGCCGAACTGCCTGTTGGATGAAGTCGGCGGCTTCGCCTTCCTGTTTGATCGACTGGTTCCCGAGCAGTCGCACAACCATCTGCGCGTGTGTGTTGTCCGCCCGCGCGCCGGGCGCGCTCGGGAAGAAGGCGAGGAGCGGCTCACGGATCTTGCCGGTGTTGTCGTAGAGCAAGAAGTCGAGGTACTTCGGGTTGTCGATCCGTCGCTGCGCGACGGGGATCGCGGTGACGCGCTGCAGCGTTCGCGTCGCGTCCGCGGTCCGGAGCGCGACCGACTTCGGATCCTTGTCGCGCGCGATCGCTCCGGTGATGATCTTGCCCGCAACACCCTGGGTCGGATCACCTCCCGGCCCTTCGATGAGCCGGTCGTTCCATTGCAGCGCGGTGAGTGGACTGACGACGTTGGCGACCTTGTGTGATCCGCGGATCTGCCGTTCGACGGCCTGCCACTGCTTGATGCCATCCGCGTCGAACAGCTCCGCAACGGTATGGCCGGGATGCATCGTGACGAGCGTGACCATTGCTTCGCCACCGAACAGCGACTGGTATGCGACGTTGTCCTTGTAGACCTGGTCGGACTTGTTGAGGTAGTTCTCCTGCCCCGTCGAGAACTCCAGCTTCGTCATTCCGTAGCCGAGTCCGACCGTGACGACGGCACCGACGGCGATCACGACGATCCAGTGCTTGCCAAGGTTCAGTCCCAGCCACGACCAGAACTTGTGCACGGCGGCTCCCCGGTAGCAGTGCCGTCGCGCACGCTAACGCCGGAGACCTCGCTCGCGCACGCAGCTCCCGCGATCGCGGGTCAGTTCCCGGGCGTACAGCCCCCGGCGGGTGAGATCCGCACCGACGCCCTCTTCACACCCGCGAGTGCGGCCACGGTTGCGATCGGCGCGCACGGCTCGGAAGTGACCCGGGCGCCGGCGGCGACGATCGTGTAGCCATCGGGATACGCGGTCGCGGGGACTTCGAACGCGGTCACGGTTCCCGTGGGGTATCCGCCGCCTCCCGGCCGGTTGGTCGACCAGGAGAACGCAAGGGTTCGGGTAGCGGCGTCGAACGCGAACTCCGCCGGCGTGCCGGCGACAACCGAAGGGTACGCGCGGGCCAGAGCATCCGCCGCGGCGGTGGGGAACGCGCCCGAGCCGGGCGCTCGACGCAGGTTCGGGACGAGTTCGTCGTAGCTCCAGAAGATCCACGGGATCATTGCATGATCGAGCTCGCCCGCCTCGCGGGTGATCGTTGCCGGATCGCTGGTGGCACCCCATTCGGTGTTCATCAACGCACCCGTGGTCGCACGCGACCACCCCAGCGCGTTGGCGAGGACCTTGGGCTCGTGGGCAACGTCGAGCGTGTACAGGTGGAAGCTCAATCCGGCAGAAGGATCCGCACCGGGCAACGACACGGAGGTCGTCGACTGTCCGTAGTTGAACAGCACGAATGGCTCGACGAACAAGAGGTGGTTCCGATCGACGGCGCGCAGAGCGCGGCTCGTGCCGGCGTAGAACGGATCGAGCTCTCCGTGATCGAGTGTGGGGCAACCGGCCGCGTCGTTGAGGCATGCGCTCCATGTGGTGCCCGGCCACGGCTCGTTGAACACGTCATAGCCGATGACCGCGGGATTCGTCGCGAATCGTGCCGCGACCGCGCGGATCATCGCCGCGAACTGATCCTGCAGTCGCGTGCCGCCGGGTCCGGCGGCGTTGTCCCAAAAGCTCTGGAACGACTGCTGGATGGCGGGGTTGGTGATGTAGTACAGGGGGAACGTCGTGTGGGAGTTGGTCGCGGTTCCCGTCAGCGTCATCCACGGCGGGAACCCGTCGTCGCCGACAGCCGGGCCCCAGCCGTCCTGGTGGAAGTCGAGCAGCACGAAGATGTGATCGCGCGCCAGCTGAGCCACGGTCGCCGCGAGGCGCGCGAGATAGGTCGGGTCGATCCGGCCGGGTTGTGGCATCAGCCCGGTCGCCAGCACACCAAGTCGCACCACGTTGAATCCGTGTTGCGAGATCCAGGCGGCATCGTCGGCGCCGAAGCCGGCCGCGGCCGGATAGTACGGGGCGCTCTTTTCGACCATGTTCACGCCGTGCACGATGATCACGCGGCCCGCGCCGTCGATCAGCCATCGGCCGTGGTGCGAGATCATCCCGACCGGTGTCGCGGAGGTTGCAACCGCGGCCGCCGCGTTGTTCGCCGGCCGGCCGGTCTTGGTGGCGGTGCGCGAGCTGCACGCCGACACGAGGACCGCGACGCCGAGGAGACCGCAGACGAATCGCCGGTGGCGGGTGATCGGTCGCGTCGGCGGCGTCACCGCAACCGGGCGCGACTTCACCGTTCGAGGGCCGCGCGGTCCCAGCTGCCCGTCTCGGCCGCGGCCTCATACGTCGATTGGAGAAACGCGAGGAGGAGACCGTCGGGGTCGGGCGAGGTGCGCACGAGCGAGTAGTCGATCACGAACTCGCCCAGGGCATCGTCGTAAGCGGCGTCGCGCGGTGCGACGATCACGTCGCGGTAGCCGGACGGCTCCGGGTACGCGTAGGAGTAGAAGAGCCCCTCGCCGTCGCCTCCGGGCCAGTAGCCGCAACTGCTGACCTCGTGCGAGTACGCCTCCCACATCACGTTGGGACCACAGTTGGGCGCCCCACCGGGGTGTGGAGGGGCGGGCCGCCCCGAAAAGCGCGTCACCGCGAGGTCGAGCGCTCCCCAGAACAGGTGCACGGGACTCGCCTTGCCGACGAAGCGACTCCGGAATTCGTAAAACACCCGCTCGGCCTGGACGAGAATTTCCCAGAACCGATGTGCATGCTCGGGCTCGTACGTGTGATGGACGAAGTCGTCGACGAAGGAGATTGCACCCGGTATCTCCACCGGCATCGGCCAGATGGTGGTCGACAGGCCCAGCTCGGCGAGGATCGCCATCAGCTGCTCGTAGAACTCCGCGACCGGAAGGGACTCGAGATCGAACGCGCGGTGCTCGTCCGCGTCGGTGACGACCTCCAACCGATGCGCGTGCAGGTCGAAGTCGATCTGGAAGCCGCGCCCGGGCGCATGCGGGATGAGCGACGTCGTGAGTCCGCGTGCCGTGACGTAGAGCGGGACGTTCCACCAATGGTTGACTGTCGGCGTGTTCGCCATCCGCACCTTGCCGACGACCTGGGTGAAGAGCTGCAGCGTGTCGCGTGTCGCCTGCCAGTCGGCCACCGGGAGGGACGGCCATAGTCCGGCCGATCCCTCGGCTCGCGGCCCCGATCCGTTCACGCCAATGTCTTACCTCACGCGCACGTCGGCGTGGACTCGAACCTCGTCGTTTCCCGGTGTCCTCGCGCCGCGCGGTAGCTGTCCGGATTGCATTCGGGGCGCACCGGCGACGAGCCTTGGCTCCCGAGAGAGGAGTTCGCCGTGAGCGCGACGGAAGACCTGTACGGGGACGACATCTATACCGAGCCCGATGGCGACCCCGACACCCTCGCCAACCTCGGACCCCTCACACCGCTCGCCGGGATCTGGGAGGGAACGAAGGGTGCCGACGAGCATCCTGTAGCCGAAGGCAGCGAACAGAACGCCTTCGTCGAGCGTTACGAGCTCCAGCCGATCGACCGCCAGACCAACGGACCGCAGCTGTTCTACGGGCTGCGGTACCACACACACATCGTGAAGCCCGGCGAGGTGGAGACCTTCCACGACCAGGTCGGTTACTGGCTCTGGGAACCGGCGGCGGGCATCGTGACGCTCACCCTCGGCATCCCGCGTGGTCAGGTGCTTCTTGCGGGCGGCCCGGCCGACCGCGACGCGACGGAGTTCGAGGTGTCGGCCGCGGTCGGGTCCGAGGTGTACGGCATCTTGTCGAACCCGTTTCTCGACCGGTCCTTTCGCACGCTCAGCTACCGCATGCGCGTCACCGTGAATGGCGACGGGACCTGGTCGTACGAGGAAGAGGGTGTTCTCCAGATCCCCGGACGGGACGAGCCCTTCTCTCACATCGATCGCAACACGCTCACCCGGATCGGGCCGCCGGCGCCCAACCCGCTGGCAGGCGGCGGGACCGGAGACGGCAGCCTCGGTATCGGCTCGCTGAGATAGCTCGCGGCGGAGTCAGTCGGCCCGATCGAACTCGAGGATCGCGATCCAGAGAAACAGGAGTCCGATGCCGAGCACGACAACGAGCTGGAGCGGTATCGGGACGGGCCATCCCCACCAGGTGAGGGGCGGGTTGAGGCGGGTCTGCGCGAGGGGGCTGACGGCGATGCGCGCGAAAACGGCGGTGCGGAGCGGGTGCACGGCATAGGTCACGGGGTTGACGTGCACGAGGGCGTTGAGCCACGTCGGCAGCCCGACGAAGGGATACAACGCACCCGAGAGGAACACGAGCGGCATCAGGATCGCCTGCATCAAGCCCATCATCGACTGGATCTGCTTGACCCGCGCCGCGATGACGAGGCCGAAGGCCGTCACCGCGAACCCGAGGAGCATCATCTCGAAGAAGAGGATGAGCAGCATCACCGGCGAGTACGGGACGCCGACGAGGCCGGCCATCACGAGCACGATGCAACCTTGCAGCGTCGCGACCGTCGCGCCGCCGAGGCACTTCCCGACGATGATCGCACTCCGGCGAACCGGCGCGACGAGCATCTCGCGCAGGAACCCGAACTCACGATCCCAGACGATCGAGACGGCCGAGAACATCGCGGTGAACATGACCACCAGGGCGAGGACGCCCGGGAAGATGAACGTACGCAGACTCACGTTTCCGGTTTGTCCGTGCGTCAGTGCCGAGAGACCGGTGCCGAGCACGAACGTGTAGAGGATCGGCTGTACGAGCGCGGTGACGATGCGGATCCGGTCCTGCGAGAAGCGGATCAGCTCGCGCCGCCACACGACCCTGATCGCGCGCAGGTCGTGCGAGCGGCCGCTCGCGGGCAGACGAACCTCGATCAGTGGCGTCTTCGTCTGCGGGACCGCTCGCTCGGTCGACGTCATGACTACCTCCTCGCGGCGGCGACCGGGCTCGACCGGAAGCGCTCACCGGCGCTGGCCTCCGCATCGCGGATCGTTCGGCCGGTGTAGGTCAGGAACACGTCGTCGAGCGACGGCCGGGCGATGTTGACCGACTTGATCGGGATGCTGAGCTCACGAAACAGGCGCGGCACGAACTCTTCACCGCCCGTGACCGACAGCGTGACCGCATGATCGTGGAGTGCCGCCTCGATCCCGAACTTCTCGCGGATCTCGGCAATCGACTGCGCGTCGTCGGCGGTCTGGATCTGCACACGATCCTTGCCGACGCTCTCCTTCAGCGCCTCTGGCGTATCGAGCACGACGATCCGGCCCTGGTCGATGATCGCGATGCGGTCGCAGTGCTCGGCCTCGTCCATGTAGTGCGTGGTGAGGAAGATCGTGATGTCTTCGTTCTGGCGAAGCTCGTTGATGTAATCCCAGATCGAGGTTCGTGTTTGCGGATCGAGACCGACGGTCGGCTCGTCGAGGAACAACACGCGCGGTGAGTGGAGCAACCCGCGCCCGATCTCGAGCCGGCGCTTCATGCCGCCCGAGTACGTTTCGACGCGACTCGCGCG
>DATJAA010000386.1:0-8664 GCA_035516815.1 Acidimicrobiia bacterium
CCCGGTCGCTCGCGTGCCGGCTGTCGACCGCGCGCCTCGTGCACGTGATCGCCGCGGTCGCGTTCCTGACCGCGCCGCCCATCGCACTCAACGTGCAGCTCGGACTCCTGCCGCTGTTCTGGGCATTCACCGCGCCGTTGCTCATCGCCGACGCCCTCGACGTGGTGACGGGCGCGCGGGGTGTACGCCCGGTGCGATTAGCGGTGTTGCTCGCGCTCGCATATCTCTGCAGCGTCTATTTCCTGGTTTTCGGCGGCCTGGCCTACGCGTTGATCGTCGCGGTCGCCGCGGTGCGTAGCCGCGCTTGGCGGATCATGGGTGCCACCGCTGCCGGCGCGGCGATTGCCGTCCTCGTGTTGCTCCCGTTCATCGTGCCGCGCGTCCAGTTCGACCACACCGAATCGGCACACGGGATCGACACGGAGCTGCTCGGCGACAGCAATCTCTTCTCCGCCGACGCCGTGTCGATCCTGGCCCAGCCGACTCGCTCGACGTTCCTGTTGCCGCGGCCGACCTTCGTGGAGAAGAGCATCGTCCGCCTTCCGGACGTCCGCTACGCGATCGAGGCGACGATCTTCCCGGGCCTGTTGCTGCTGGCCGGGTTCGTCGTGTTCCTCTGGAAGCCCGGGCGCCGCCGGCTTCCGCTCGCGCTGTCCGCCGCCGTGCTCTTCTTGTTCGGGCTCGGCCCGTCGTTGAAGGTCGCCGGCAACTTCGTGTGGAAGCACGGCGCGACGCCGGTGTCCTGGCTGCCGTACCGGCTCCTGCTCGCGGTACCGGGCCTCGGCGCGCTCCGGGCGCCCGTGCGCGTCGAGTACGTGTTCGTCGCGGTACTGGTCGCCGCTCTGGCGATCGCCCTCGACCGAATCCTCACGAGACGCCCGGCGCCGGTGTGGCTCGTCGGCGCGGGCTCGGGCGTGCTGCTCGCGATCAACCTGCTCGTCCCGCTGCCCACGACCACCTTCGGTACGACGGCCGCGAGCGAGCAGGCGCTGCGCGCAGTCGCTCGGTCGGCGCGGCCGGGCGACACCGTGATGAGTGTTCCGGCCGACTGCGATCCGGCGTTCGTGAGTCTCCAGGTGTTCCACGAGGCGCCGGTCGTCGGTTGCGCGGGCTCGTTCGCGGCGAACCCGTGGTCGAGCATGCGCGAGTACACCGGATCGCCGGCGTTCACGAAGCTGCGCTGCGATCCGGCGGTATACGGCCGTCTCGATACCTCTCCCGCACCCGCCGCGACGACGCCACCATTCGGGGTCGCCGACGTACGCGCGCTTCGGGACCAGTTCGGTGTCCGCTTCGTCGTGGTCGACCACTCGAAGCTCGGCGCCGGCTGCGATCTGTCCGCCGCACTCGCGACGTTGCACAGATACCGCAGCGTCGGAGGTGACAGCCGGTACGAGGTGATCGACCTCTCCCAGCCGGCTGGTTCGGCGCCGCGCGGTTAGGTCCGGCAGCGCAAGAAGAGCTTGAAGCCGTTCCCGAAGTCTTCCTGCTGGCAGAAGTCGCGGTGCAAGACGACGGCGGGTCCCGGATCTCCGGGCTTCATCGCGCTGTTCGGCTCGTCCCACGTCAGCCAGCGATCGGACGCGATGAACGCGTCGGCCCGCTCCATCTCGCCCGTGAGTGTCGTGCCCTTGCGGTTCGTGAGACCGGGCTCGAATTCCATCGACGCGGTTCCCGGCACGTAGCGGGGAAGGAGGTAGTAGAGAAACGTGTCATTGTACGGGACGCGCCGCATGTCGGTATTGCCGACGATGACGCGGCTGCCCGGCTTCACGTCCCGCTCGACGGCCCGCAGCAGGGATGTGATGCTCCGCGCGAAAGCCGGGTCGTCGCCGACGTACCACGAACGCCCCTCGCTCGTGATCTTGATGTTGTCCTGCGAGTGGATGGAATCCTGCACCGCGGTCACGTACCGACGCGCCGTGTAGCTCGGTAACAACAACGCGACGAGAACGAGTACTGACAGCCCGGTGACGAATCCAACGCGCGGCGCGGGCCACGCGGGCCGGATCACGCTCGCCAGCTCGGCGGCAGCCGCGGGCAGAAGAACGATGATCGTGCCGCTCACCCACGCCAGGTGGGCGGAGTCGGCGCGCTGCACCGCCTGCGGGAAGAGTCCGATCCCGAAGAGGGCAGACGCGAGCAGCACCCGCGCCCGGAAGCTTTCCGGGTCGCGCCGAACCCGCCAGATCGCGAACACCACCAACCCGACCGCGAGCACCGCGAGCAGCACGAACCAGACGAACAGCTGTTGAGCGGGCGTGAGGCGGGGTAACGGCCAGGAGCGGTCGACGGCCGCGATCACTCGCGCGACACCCACGAGATGGTTCGGATCCGGTGGGACCGGCAGGTGCCGCGCCGCGCGCAGATGGAAGATCGGGTCGACGATCATCCCGCGCCACACGTTGCCGACACCCGCGGTCGCGAGCTGAACAAGGTAGGGCGCAAGCCCGATCGCGGTCCCGGCCAGTGCTCGTCGCACGATCCGCCGGGGGAGCGCCCACAGCGCGGCGGTGCCACCGAGCACGAGCGCGAGCCCGATGTCGATGCGGAACAACATCGCGAAACCCGCGAGCACGCCGCCGAACAGCGCGTAGCGCGCGGCGCGATCGCCTCGAGCACTGTGATGCACGGTGTCGTGGCGCGCCTGCAGCAGTGCGACCAGCGCGCCGAGCGCGAGCGCGGCCGCGCCGGTCCACGGAATGGCCACGAGCTGGAGCGACGGCATGACGAACACCACGTTGAGGAGCACGGCGGCGACGGCGACCCATCGTCCCCACCACCGAACGAGCAGCCCGGCTGCGAACGCCATGCCGACCAGCTGGGCCAGCCCGGCGAAGCGCTCGACGAGGAGGTGCGTCCCGAACACCTTGTAGATCCCGGCCAGTGCCCAGAGGCTGCCCGGACCGTAGAGGTAGAGGAAGTCCTTGTTCGGGATCGCGCCGTGGAGCACGCGGTCGGGGAAGACGAGCATGAAGCCCTCTTCCATCGCCGCGCCCGGAGCATGCAGGAGCGCGCGCAGCGGGAGAAGATACGCGATCACCGCGACCGCCAGGATGATCCACCATTCGGCCGGCGCGGGAACCGAGGCGTCGCGAGCCGAGGAGTCGGGTTCCGGAGTCGTGACGGCCGTTTCCGATGCAACGGCGGCGTCACGGCTCACGAAGAGAGGACTGTAACCGGCGAACAACGTGGAGCTGCAGGCGCCGGTGAGCGATCGACCGACGAGCGGAGTGGTCGCGAAGGCGCCTTCTACAATCGGACGCATGGCGCAGATTCCCGAGAAGCCGTCGCTCGACGGCCTCGAGCAACGCTGGTCGGAGATCTGGGAGGAGCAGGGCACCTATCGCTTCGATCGCACTCGAACGCGCGCCGAGATCTTCTCGATCGATACTCCACCACCGACCGTCAGCGGTTCGCTGCACATGGGATCGGCGTTCGGGTACGTGCAGACCGACGCGATCGCGCGCTACCAGCGGATGCGAGGCCGTCATGTCTTCTATCCGATGGGCTGGGATGACAACGGCTTGCCCACCGAACGGCGGGTCCAGAACTTCTACGGCGTGCGCTGTGAACCGCACCTTCCCTACGATCCCGGCTTCGTCGCGCCGGACAAGCCGGGCAAGGACGTCGTCTCGATATCGCGTCCGAACTTTCTCGAGCTCTGCGATCGGCTGGTGGCCGAGGATGAAGCGGCTTTCGAGGAATTGTGGCGACGGCTCGGGTTGTCGGTCGACTGGTCCCTGACCTACACGACCATCGGTCCGGGTGCGCGTCGCACGAGCCAGCGCGCGTTCCTGCGTAACCTCGCGCGCGGCGAGGCGTACCAGGCCGACGCGCCGACGCTCTGGGATGTCGACTACCGCACCGCGGTCGCGCAGGCGGAGCTCGAAGACCGCGAGATGCCAGGCGCGTACCACGCGCTGCACTTCCACCGAGCCGACGGTTCCGGCGACGTGATCATCGACACGACCCGCCCGGAGCTGCTCGCGGCGTGCGTCGCGGTCGTCGCGCACCCCGACGACGACCGCTTCCGGCCGTTGTTCGGTACCGACGTGGTGACGCCGCTGTACGGCGTACGCGTGCCCGTGGTCTCGCACCATCTCGCCGATCCGGAAAAGGGAACCGGCATCGCGATGATCTGCACCTTCGGCGATACCACCGACGTCGTCTGGTGGCGCGAGCTGCAGCTGCCGACGCGCGCCGTGCTCGGTATCGACGGGCGCTTCAAAGCCGAGCCGCCTGACGTGATCGCGGGCACGGGTGCGATCGCGTACGCCGATATCGCGGGCCGCACGGCGAAGCAGGCGCAGAAGATCATCGTCGAGCAGCTCCGGTCGTCGGGCGAGCTCGACGGTGATCCCCGCCCGATCACGCACCCGGTGAAGTTCTACGAAAAGGGTGAGCGCCCGCTCGAGATCGTGACCTCACGGCAGTGGTACCTGCGCAACGGCGGCCGCGACCTCGAGCTGCGCGCCGAGCTCCTCGGGCTCGGCAAGGAGCTCGAATGGCATCCGGAGAACATGCGCGTCCGTTATGAGAGCTGGCTCGACGGGCTGAACTCCGACTGGCTCGTGAGCCGCCAGCGCTACTTCGGGGTCCCGTTCCCGATCTGGTACCGGCTCGACGGGGAAGGCAATGCCCGGTACGGCGAGCTGCTCCTGGCGGCCGACGAGTCGCTCCCGGTCGACCCGTCCACCGATTGCCCGCCCGGATTCGTCGAGGCGCAGCGCGACATGCCGGGAGGCTTCACCGCCGACCCCGACGTCATGGATACGTGGGCCACCTCCTCGCTGACACCGCAGATCGTCACCGGATGGGTCGACGATCCGGATCTCTTCGAGCGCACCTTCCCGATGGACCTGCGGCCGCAGGGACCTGAGATCATCCGCACCTGGTTGTTCGACACCGTGGTGCGTGCGCGCCTCGAACACGGGGCACTGCCGTGGACCGACACCACCATCAACGGTTGGGTTCTCGACCCCGACCGCAAGAAGATGTCGAAGTCGAAGGGCAACGTTGTCACCCCGATGCCGCTCGTCGAGGAGTACGGCGCGGACGCGCTGCGATACTGGGCCTGCAACGGGAGGCCCGGCGTCGACACGGCCGTCGACTTCGGGATCATGAAGGTCGGCCGCAAGCTCGCGATCAAAATCCTGAATGCGTCGAAGTTCGTGCTCGGCGTCGCCGGCGACGCCGCCGACGAGATCGCGGCCGTCTCGACCCCACTCGACCGGTCGATGCTCCTCGCGCTCGCGTCGCTCGTCGACGATGCGACGACGGCGTTCGAGGGCTTCGATTACGCACGCTGCCTCGAGCACACCGAGCGGTTCTTCTGGTCATTCTGCGACGACTATGTCGAGCTCGTGAAGAGTCGCGCCTACGGCGATGCCGACGACGCGGTCGTCAAATCCGCCGCAGTCACGCTGCGCGTCGCGCTCGCAACCTTGCTCCGTCTGTTCGCACCGGTTCTGCCGTACGTCAGCGAAGAGGTCTGGTCCTGGTGGCGAGACGGCTCGATCCATCGCAGCGATTGGCCGAGCGGCAGGGAGCTTCGCATCGGCGGCGCCGACCCGCTCGTCTACGAGGTCGCCGCCGACGTCCTGGGTCAGGTGCGCAAAGTGAAGTCGACGATGCAGGTCTCGCTCGCCGCGCCGGTCCAGAACGTGTGCGTCATCGACACACCGGCGCGACTCGACGCCCTCGCCGCGGCGCGTGCCGACGTGTGCGACGCGGGCAAGATCGCGGAGCTCGACACCGAGCCGGGCTCGGTCGCCTCGGTTCGTGTCGAGCTCGCCGCGCCGAGCGGTGATTCGTGAGCGTCCCCGGGAGTTTCGACGGGCGGGGGTGGCTGCGCTCGCACGTGAACATGGAGAGCATCAACGTTCCCGCCGGGAGTCGGCGTGGGCCGCCCACACTTGCGCGCATCTCGACACTGATGCAGTACCTCGGCTCCCCGGAGACCGAGTTCCCGGCCATCCACATCACAGGCACGAACGGGAAGACGACGACCGTTCGGGTGCTCACCGAACTGCTCGGAGCCCTCGGCTTCAAAGTAGGTGCGTACACGAGCCCCGACCTCGAGCGCGTGAACGAGCGCATGGCGATCGACGGCGTCGCGATCGACGACGACGCGTTCGCCGAGATGCTGTATGCCGTTTCGCTGGTCGAGCAGTCGGTCGGCGTCGACCCTTCGTACTTCGACATCGTCACGGCCGCCGCGTTTCGTTGGTTCGCCGACGAAGCCGTCGACGTGGCCGTTGTCGAGGTCGGCATGGGCGGAACGTGGGACGCGACCAACGTCGTCGACGGAAGGGTCGCGGTCGTCACGAACGTGTCCATCGATCATGTGGAGTATCTCGGGCCTACGCGCGAGGAGATCGCGAAGGAGAAGGCCGGCATCGTGAAGCCCGGCTCGACGCTCGTTCTCGGCGAGACCGACCCCGGCATCCAGTCGATCTTCGACGGCCACGGCGCGGCGCGCGTGCTCGTTCGGAACGTCGACTTCGGCGTGTCGCGCAATATCTTGGCGGTCGGCGGTCGGCTCGTCGACATCCGCACACCCGCCGCCGAATATCCCGACGTGTTCCTGTCACTTCACGGCGCGCATCAGGCGGACAACGCCGCGATCGCGTTGGCCGCGGCGGAGAGCTTCGTCGGTGCACCGCTTCCGTTCGACGTCGTCGCGGAGGCGCTGGCCAACGTTCAATCGCCGGGACGTCTGGAGATCGTCGGGCGCCGGCCGCTCATCCTTCTCGACGGCGCGCACAACGTCGCGGGCGCGCTCGCATTGCGCGCCGCGCTCGACGAGGAATGGAGCGAAGGTCCGCGCACCCTCGTGGTCGGGCTGTTGCGCGAGAAGGAACCGCACGAGATTCTCACCGCGCTCGGCATCGACGCGCTCGACGGACCGCTCGTGTGCTGCCGCCCGCCGAGCCCGCGCGGCCTCGACCCGGCACTCGTCGCCAAGGCCGCCGTAGATCTCGGTCTGGCCGAGGAACGCATCGAGATCGTCGACCGCGTCGAGGACGCGGTGAGCGCGGCGCTGCTCGCGACGCCGCCAGGGGGCCAGATCGTCGTCACCGGATCGCTGTACCTCGTCGGCGCGGCCCGCTCCCTGCTGATCTCCTGAAGCCCCGGCCACTGCTCCCGGTCTTTTGCCGGGTCCGGGGGTCCGCGCCATAGGCTTTCCCGCTTATGGCTGATCGGACCCTGGTTCTCTGCAAGCCCGACTGCGTCGAGCGCGGGCTCGTCGGCGAAGTCATCGCCCGGCTCGAGCGCAAGCAACTGAAGGTCGTCGCCCTCGAGCTGCGCCATCTGGACGCGGCTACCGCGAAGCGTCACTACGCCGAGCACGACGGGAAGCCGTTCTTCGACGATCTGGTGGTGTTCATCACTCGGTCGCCACTCGTAGCGCTCGTCGTCGAGGGTCCCGATGCGTACAAAGTGGTCCGCACGATGATGGGAACGACCAATCCCCGCGAAGCGGCTCCGGGCACCATCCGTGGCGACCTTGCGATCGAGCTGACCGAGAATCTCGTCCACGGCAGTGACGGTCCGGAGTCGGCTGCGCGCGAGATCGCGCTGTTCTTCCCGGGGCTGCCCGCGTGACGTACGGGAGCGGGCAGCCGCGTGATCGCGGTGGGTGGCAATCGACTCGGCAGGCTCGTAGCCTGGGCGCGTCGTCCCGCCGTCGGAAGATGACCTCGGTGAGCGAACCGTTTTATTCCGGACTCCTCGGCCGCGACATGGCGGTCGACCTCGGCACCGCGAACACGCTCGTCTACGTGCGCGGGCGCGGTGTGGTGCTCGACGAGCCTTCCGTCGTCGCGGTGAACGCGCGCGACGGTCGTCCGCTCGCGGTCGGGATCGAGGCGAAGAAGATGATCGGGCGCACGCCCGACCACATCGTCGCGATCCGGCCCCTGAAGGACGGCGTCATCGCGGATTTCGACATCTGCGAGAAGATGCTGCGTTACTTCATCCAGCGCGTCCACCCGCGCAAGTGGGCGAAGCCGCGGATGGTCATCTGCGTCCCTTCGGGTATCACCGGCGTCGAGCAGCGCGCGGTTCAGGAGGCCGCGCAGCAAGCGGGTGCCCGCAAGGAAGCCTTCATCATCGAAGAGCCGATGGCCGCGGCGATCGGCGCCGGTCTGCCGGTACACGAGCCGGCCGGCAACATGATCGTCGACATCGGCGGCGGCACGACCGAGGTTGCCGTCATCTCGCTGGGTGGGATCGTCGCGAGCGAGTCGATCCGCATCGCGGGTGACGAGCTCGACGAGTCGATCATCAACTTCGTGAAAAAGGAGTACTCGCTCGCGCTGGGCGAGCGCACG
This sequence comes from Acidimicrobiia bacterium, assembly GCA_035516815.1. GTDB lineage: Bacteria > Actinomycetota > Acidimicrobiia > IMCC26256 > PALSA-610 > PALSA-610. Next base: position 8,340 of record DATJAA010000386.1, read on the forward strand.
TCTGAAGAGATCAAGATCGCGCTCGGCAGCGCGTACCCACTCGAGACCGAGCTGTACGCGGAGGTACGCGGCCGCGATCTCGTCACGGGTTTGCCGAAGACGATCGTGGTGTCGACCGAGGAGATCCGCGACGCGATCGAAGAGCCGGTCGCGGCGATCGTCGACGCGGTGAAGGTGACGCTCGACAAGACGCCGCCGGAGCTCGCGGCCGACATCATGACGAGCGGCATCGTCATGGCCGGCGGGGGCGCGGCGCTGCACGGTTTGAAGGAGCGGCTCACCTCGGAGACGGGCATGCCGATCCGCGTCGCCGACAACCCGCTCT
>DATJAA010000387.1:0-2023 GCA_035516815.1 Acidimicrobiia bacterium
GGCCGTCGGCTATGCCACCGACGACGCTCGCTTCGCGAAGTGGTGGCCGGTCGACTACCACCTCGTCGGCAAGGACATCCTCCGCTTCCACGCCGTGTATTGGCCCGCGATGTTGATGGCGGCCGGACTCGAGCCTCCACGATGCGTATTCGCGCACGGCTGGCTGCTCGTCGGGGGCGAGAAGATGAGCAAGACGCGCCTCAACCAGATCGCCCCCGCCGATCTCGTCGTCGATTTCGGCGTCGACGGGTTCCGGTACCACTTCATGGCCGACCAACGGTTCGGTCCCGACGGCGACTTCTCCTACGAAGCGATGGTGCAGCGGTACAACTCGGATCTCGCCAACAACTTCGGCAACCTCGCGAACCGCGTGCTGAACATGGCGGTGAACTACTGCGCGGCCGCGGTACCCACCGAGCGCGCCGACGGTCCGCTACGCGACGCGGCCGCGACCGCATTCGCGGGCATGTCCGACGCGCTGACGCGGCTCGACTTCGCGACCGGACTCGCATCCGTCTGGGAGCTCATCCGCGCGACCAACGCGTTCATCGAGGATTCGAAACCATGGGAGCTGAACAAGCAGGGTGACGCGCGCGCAGTCGCCGCGGTGCTCGGCGACTGTCTCGAATCGCTCCGGATCGTCGCGTTGCTCGCGTCGCCGGTGATCCCGAATGCCGCCGGCGAGTTGTGGCGACGGTTGGGGCTCACGGGACGACCGGAGGACGCGCGACTCCCGGACGACGCCGCGTGGGGCGGGCTGCCCGCCGGGGCCAGGCTGGAGAAGGGCGAACCGTTGTTCCCGCGCAAGGATCTCTGATGGGCGCGCGGTGGGTCGACTCTCACTGTCATCTCCAACTCGCCGGTGGCGACGAGCACGTGGCGCGTGCACGCGACGCGGGTGTCGAGTGGATGGTTTGTGTGGGGACGGATCTCGAGACGTCGACGGCCGCCATGACGCTCGCCGACCGTCATCCCGATGTCTACGCGGCGGTCGGCCTTCATCCGCATGAAGCCTCGAAGCTCGCGGTCGAATGGGCGATGTTGCAACCCCTCGCGGTCGCCGACCAGTGCGTTGCGATCGGAGAGTGCGGCTTCGACCTCTTCTACGAGCATTCGCCGCGCGACGAGCAGGAGACGGCGTTTCGGTTCCAGATCCGGCTCGCGCAGCATTCCGGCAAGCCGCTGGTGATTCACTCGCGCGACGCATGGGACGACACCTTCCGGGTGCTCGACGACGAGGGCATCCCCGACCGGACGATCTTCCACTGCTTCACGGGCGGGCCTGCGGAAGCGCGGCGGGCGTTGGAGCGGGGCTGCTACTTGTCGTTCAGCGGGATCGTGTCGTTCAAGAACGCCGACTCGCTGCGGGAGGCGGCCCGGATAACACCGGCCGATCGCGTGCTCGTCGAGACGGATTCCCCGTTCCTCACGCCGGAGCCGTATCGAGGCAAGCCGAACGAGCCCGCGCTCGTCGTCGCGGTCGGCGCGGCGCTCGCGCGGGCGCGCGGAGTCGGGCCCGACGAGATCGCCGAGCTCACGCGCGCCAATGCCGCACGCGCGTTCGGCCCGGTGCGGTGACTCCGAGCGAGATCCGCGAGCTCCTCGCGCGGCACGGCGTGCGCCCTTCCAAGGCTCTCGGTCAGAACTTCCTGGCCGACGAGAACACCGCCCGGCGGATCGTGCGCCTCGCCGAGCTGCAGCCGGGAGCCCGCGTCGTCGAGATCGGTCCGGGCGTCGGATCTCTCACCGTCGTGTTGGCGGCCGCGGGCGCGCATGTTTGCGCGATCGAGATCGACCGGCATCTCCTCCCGATCCTCGAGGAAGTCGTCAGCGGGCTCGACGTCGAGATCGTGCAGGCCGACGCGCGAACGGTCGACTGGGCCGCGCGTCTCGGCCCGAGGTCGTGGACCATGGTCGCGAATCTGCCGTACAACGTCGCGACCACCGTGGTGCTCGGCGTGCTCGAATCCGCGCCCATGGTGGAACGCCTGCTCGTCATGGTGCAGCGTGAGGTCGGCGAGCG
>DATJAA010000388.1:0-4297 GCA_035516815.1 Acidimicrobiia bacterium
GCCGACCCACGCGTCCCACTCCGCCTGGCATCCGTCGAGCAGCCAGACGGTCGTGAGGAACGACCCGCGCGCGGGGTCGCCGAACCACGTCGTGCCCGGGGGCCGCACCGCCTTGCACGCACGGGTCGCGATCCAACGCGCGCCCGAGAACGCGCCCGGCCCCGCCGTGGTGGCGGCGTACATGTGGTCGCGCTCGTACCAGCGGTTGAACGCGCGTGCCTGTCCCGCGTGCGGCTCGATGTACGCGATGACCGCGGTGCCGATCCCGACGTCCGTCATCCGCCGCTGCTCTCCGCTCGCGGCTTGGGCTCGAGCGGCTGCCAGTGCGGCTCCCGCTTCTCCGCGAACGCGCGCGGCCCCTCCTCCTGGTCGGGATGGCCCCACATCGACACGAGCTCGCGCGCACCGGCGCGGCACGCGTCGGTGAGACCCAGCTCGAGCGCGCCCCACAGCGCGCGCTTCGTCGCGGCCATCGCCGCGGGTGAGTTGCGCGCGATCTTCTCGGCGAGCGCCTGCGCGGCATCCTGCAGCCGCTCGGGCGGATCGACGATCTCGCTGATCATCCCGAGCTCGTGGGCGCGCCGCGCCGACAGCCGCTCGTGCCGGCCCACGAGCGCCATGCGCATGACGGCCTCGACGGGCATCTTCTTCATGAGCCCGATCGCCTCGATCGACACGACCTGCCCTATCGAAACGTGTGGGTCGAAGAACTGCGCGTCGGACGCTGCGATAACGATGTCGGCGTCGGCGATCCAGTGGAACCCACCACCCGCGCAGATGCCGTTCACCGCGGTGATCACGGGCTTCCACACGTCGTTGTGCCACGACGTGAAGTGGAAGTCGAAGTTCTCGACCGAGTCGCGGTAGCGCTGCATGCCCTTTCCGTCGGTCGCGATCTCGTTGACGTCGACTCCCGTCTGGAACGCACGCCCCGCGCCCGTGTGGACGATCACGCGCACCTCAGGATCCGTGTCGAGTGTCCGCCAAGCCGTCTCGAACTCGTCGCGCATCTGCGCGTTCATCGCGTTCAGCTGCTCGGGCCGGTTGTTGATCAGCCAGCCGACGGGCCCTCTGCGCTCGAGCTCGAGCGTCTCGAGTTCGGGATACTTCACGCGTTCCTCAGCTCCTCGGGACTTCGCGCCAGGGCGCACCCTGCCACGGATCGGGTTCGCGTGGCAGACCGAGCACGCGCTCACCGAGGATGTTCTTGTTGACCTCGGTCGTCCCGCCTTCGATCGTGTTCGCGCGGCTGCGCAACATCCCGCGTAGCTCGGGCGGCTGCTCACCGGACCAGGCGAGGGCGCCGGCGCCGAGGAGCGTCGTGGCGACGAGCTGGATCCGCTGGTTCAGCTCGCCGGCGTGGACCTTGCCGACCGAGCTCTCCGGACCCGGCGACCGACCGGCCTTCACCTGGGCGCGCACCCGCTGGTTCGTCCAGTCGCGGATCCGCTCCTCGCTCAGCAACCGCATGAGCTGCTGGCGGATCAGGGGGTCACGAACCTGTCCGGACGACCGGGCGCGCGCGAGCACATCGTCGATGCCGCGTCCTCCGATGCGGTCGACACCACCCGAACCCGCGCCGGAGACCATCTGGCGCTCCCCCGCGAGCGTCGCGTTCGCGACCTTCCAACCCTCGCCGACCTCGCCGATCCGGAACGCGTCCGGAACGAGCGCGCGCTCGAGGAATACCTCGTTGAACTCCGCTTCACCCCCGATGTGGCGAAGCGGTCGTACTTCGACGCCCGGCTGATGGAGGTCGAGCACGAAGTAGGTGATGCCGTGGCGCTTCGGCGCATCGGGGTCGGTCCGAGCGAGGAGGATCGCGAGATCCGAAAAGTGCGCCCACGTGCTCCACACCTTCTGGCCGGTAACGCACCACGTGTCGCCGTCGCGCTCGGCGCGCGTCGCCAACGACGCGAGATCGGAACCGGCTCCCGGCTCCGAGAAGAGCTGGCACCACTTCTCCTCGTTGCGGACCATCGGCGGCAGGAAGCGAAGTCGCTGTTCCTCGGTGCCGTACGAGTACAGGGCCGGAGCGGTGTTGTTCAACCCGAGCGGGTTGAGCCGGCCGAGATTGAACGGGCGCAGCTCGCCTTCGATCGCTCGGGCGACGAGCGGGCTCACGTCGAGACCGCCGTAGGCGACCGGCCACGTCGGCACGACGAGACCCGATGACGCGAAGACCGGGTACCACTCCTCGTACTGCACCCGCGTGCGAATCTCCCGCACCGCCGCGGCACCGCCGCGGCGGCCCGCGTCGATCCACGGGCGCGGCAGGTTGACGTCGATCCAGGCCCGGACCTCCGCGACCACCGCATCGGCCGGCGTGTCGCGATCGATCTTCATCGCCCGTCGAACCGCGGTTCCCGCTTGTCGCGAAATGCGGCGAGACCCTCGCGGAAGTCGTCGGTGCGCGAAGACAGCTCGAGCGCGAACGCCTCGCTCCCCAAATGCGCCTGGAGTTGGGCGCCGGCGCCCGCGTGCAGGAGCCACTTCGTCAGTCCGAGCGCGACAGTGGGTCCGTTCGAGAGGCGGTCCGCGATCTCGGCGACCGCGCCATCGAGACCGGCTTCGGGCACCGCCGCATGGATCGCGCCCCAGTCGGCCGCCTCCACTCCGGTGAGCGTGCGACCGAGAAGCAACAGCTCCCGGGCGCGCACGTCGCCGACGCGCCGAGGCAGCAACCAGGTTGCGCCGCTGTCGGGCGTGAAGCCGCGCTGCATGAACGGCTCCCAGAATTTCGCGTCGTCGGCCGCGATCGTGAAGTCGGCCGCGAGCGCGAGTTGGAATCCGATTCCCGCCGCCCACCCGCGCACTTTGCACACGACCGGCACCTGGACGCTGCACAACAACGGGATCAGCCGGTGCGCCTGGGTCGGGACACGCCGCTGGATACTTCCCACCCGTGGTCTCGGGTCGGCGCCGGTGTTGCGGGCGACGATGTCGGCGCCGCCGCAGAAGTGATCTCCGGCCCCTTCCAGCACGATCACGCGCACGGCATCGTCGGTTGACGCGTTCTCGACCGCACCGATCAGCGCGAGCATCGTCACTTCGTCGAGCGCGTTGCGCTTGTCGGGCCGGTTGAGCCGCAGCGTCAGCACACCGTCATCGGCACGGAGAACGTCGAGTGTCATCGCCGCGAGAACTCCTCGGAGATCGCCGCCAGCGCGCTCTGAAGATCGGCCGCGGCGCCGGGCGGGTCGGGCAGACGGACCGGTCCGTGCTCGCGGCTCGGCAGCAGGATCGTCGCGTGTCCCGGTGTGGTCACCTCGTCGCGCTGGTTCACGGCCGCGAGCTCGACATCGACCGCGGGCCGGCCGCCCGCGGCAAGGTACACGCGGGTCACCCGGCCGCGCAGCCATTGCGTGTCGCCGACGTAGTTGAAACGACGGAACTCGCAGTCGAGCTTCCAGAGCCACGCGTCGTCGCCCATCCAATCCGTGCACAGATGGATGAGCCACGTCTCGCGCATGCGCCCGTAGTCGAACGTCGTCGGGTTCCCCGAACGCCGCGCGAACTCCGGGTCCCAGTGCACGCGCTGCATGACGTCGGGAACGTTGAGGTCGTCGCGGTGGAAGAACCGCGGAATGCGCGCCCGGTTTCGGGCGCCGAGCCGAAGCGGCTTGACGCCGTACAGTCCCATGCCCATGCCCGAGTGCCAGCACACGATGTCGGTGACGGTCAGCGGGCCTTTCACCATCGGCCCGACTTCGTCGCCTTCGCGGACGTCCTCGAACCACCGGGGCTGCGCGCCGCGGGGCTTCTCGCTCGCGTACTGCGCATCGATCTGCTCGATCTGATCGTCGGTGTACGGGGCGATGGTGATCGCGTCGTACTTCTTGCGCTCCCGCGCCTTCTCGCGCTCGGTCCGCACCATCAAGCGGTACTGGCCCGAGAGCAGCACTCCCGCCTCGTCACGAAATACCTGTGCGGTCCACTCGTGGACAGCCCGCTTCGCGAACTCACTCGGTTTGTCGAGCGCGGCGACGAGCGCATTACGGCGGAACGTGCGCCGCATCGGGAACAGCGGCGCCCACCACTCACGCGCGCTCGCGGCATAGAACGCGTGCACGCCTCGGAGCGGGTCGCCCTTCATCAGTTCGGCGTGTTCGGGCGCGACCGCGGCTATCTCGTCCTCGCCGATCAAGGTGTCGCCGCCGACCAGCACCGGCGGCGCGATCGACTGCTGCCAGCGCGTCGCCGGTCCGTAGTCGGGATCGCACCAGAGCGGGTTGTCGTCGCCGTAGGCAACCGCGACGTTGCGGAAGGTGTCGTGCGTCGGCCGGGTGTAGTGCGG
>DATJAA010000389.1:0-8782 GCA_035516815.1 Acidimicrobiia bacterium
GCCGTTTCCGCCCTCGCCGACGGGCCGAAGCACGTCATCGGCGACTTCTTGGTGTTCGATCTCGCGCGCAACAGCGGGAGCGCGTTCAGCCGCTTCCAGGGCTACACACCCGTGCTGGCCGTGCTGGCGATCGTGATCGCCGTCTTCATCGCGCGGGCGGTCCGCCGCACCGCCGACGGCTGGACGCTTGTCGCGCTCGTCCTCGTGCTCGGCGGCGCGCTCGGGAACCTGGCGGACCGCCTGGCCCGATCGCCCGGCTTCCTCCGCGGACATGTCGTCGACTTCATCGCGGTGGGATGGTGGCCGGTCTTCAACATCGCCGATTCGTGCATCACGATCGGCGCGATCCTGTTGATCCTGCGCACGTTGTTCGCGCCGACCGCCCCTCCGGGGCCGTGAGTCTCGATCCGATCCCGGTCCCCGACGCGCTGGACGGCGACCGGGTCGACCGCGCGCTCGCGTTCCTCACCGGGTGGCCGCGCGCCGCGGTGCAGGAACTGATCGAAGAAGGTGCCGTGACCGTCGACGGACGGGTCGTGAGCAAGAGTCATCGGTTGCGTGCGGGAACCGTGATCGACCTCCTGGCGGAGCCCGAACTCGACGACGACACGCCGCCCGCGCCCGATCCCACGGTCGCGGTCGACATCCGATTTGAGGACGCCGACGTTGCCGTCGTGGCCAAGCCCGCGGGGCTCGTCGTCCATCCGGGTGCGGGCCATGCCGGCGGGACGTTGGTGAACGGACTACTCGCGCAGTTCCCCGGAATCGAGTGCGTCGGCGACCCGCGCCGGCCCGGCATCGTGCACCGCCTCGACCGCGACACCAGCGGGCTCCTCGCGATCGCGCGGACGGCTCGCGCCTACGACTCGTTGGTCTCGCAGCTCGCGGCGCGAACGGTCGAGCGGGAGTACGACGTGCTCGTTTGGGGCCGGCTCGATTCGCCGCGCGGCCTGATCGACGCGCCGATCGGCCGGTCCACCGCGCGACGCACGCGCATGGCGGTACGTAGCGCGGGACGGGAGGCCCGCACCGGCTACCGGGTGGTGGAGACGTTCGAGGCTCCGGTGTGCAGCCGGCTCGAGTGTCACCTCGAGACCGGTCGTACACACCAGATCCGGGTGCATCTCGCCGCAATCGGCCATCCCGTCGTCGGTGACGCCACCTATGGCGGTGCTCGCGATCAGCTCGCGCTCGACCGCCCCTTCCTGCACGCCGGGACGCTCGGGTTCCTGCATCCGGTTGGTGGCGAACGGCTCCGCTTCCGCGAGCCGCTGCCGCGCGAGTTGAGCGAGCTGCTCGAACACCTGACGCGCGACCAGTAGCGAGCATGCCTCGAGCATGCCGAGCGGCCGCGAGGCGTCGATCGCGGGTTCGCCGCGCCGTCGCGGGGCCGCGTCAGGGCGCCGCGTCAGGGCGCAGGGTCGGGAACCGCGCCGGGATGGCCGACGCGCGTGCGGTCGACGAGCACGGCGAGCGTGACGCGCTCGAGGATGCGTTTCGACTCGTCGTCGACGCCGACCCAGACCTCTTGCAGGATGCAGTGGCCCTCACAATGATCCGGATGCTCTGCCATCAAGATCTGCGGTCCTTCGACCGCCGAGACGATGTCGGCCAGCGTGATCTCTTCCGGCGGGCGCGCCAGCACGTATCCGCCGCCGACGCCCCGCTTGGACCGCACGAGTCCCGCGCCCTTCACCGACAGGAGAATCTGCTCGAGGTACGGCTGGGGGAGATGCGTGCGCTCCGCGATCTCCTTCACGGAGGTGGGCCGGTCCGTGCCGTGCAGCGCGAGTGACAGCAGCGCTCGAGCGGCGTAGTCGCCTCGCGTCGACACCCTCATACACCCATCGTCGCGCGGAAGCTGGCCCGGGCGTCGCCCCGGCGGCCACCTGCGCGGTCGTACGCTTCGCCCGATGACTTCCTCCCTCGACGGAGCGGTACGTCCGGCGCTCGACGATGCCTCCGTGGCCGGTCTGGTCCCCGCGCTCCTGGGCGCACGGGATGCATCGTGGCTCCCGGCTCCCGCGCGGGAGGCCGACGCCGTGGTGCTGCTCGTCCTGGACGGCCTCGGCTGGAACTCGTTGTGCGAGCACGCCGAGCGGATGCCGGAGCTCTCGGGCATGGGTGGCGGTCCGATCACGACGATCGTCCCGTCCACCACCGCCTCCGCGCTGACCTCGATCACGACCGGCCTCGCCCCGGCGCAACACGGGATCGTCGGCTACCGGATGCTCTTCGGTGGCGAGGTCCTGAACGTGCTGCGGTGGTCGGTCGAGCGGGGGAGCCGTGCGCCCGACGCGTTCGACGTCCAGCGCCACACCGCGTTCCTCGGCCGGCCGGTCCCGGTCGTGACCAAGAGCGAATTCCGGCGGACGGGGTTCACGCAGGCGCACCTGCGCGGCGCGCGGTTCGTGGGGTGGCAGACGACGGCCGCGCTCGTGGAGCTCTGCGTTGCCGAGGTCGAAGCCGGCGAGCGTCTCGTATACGCGTACTACGCGGGAGTCGACTCGATCGCGCACGAGTTCGGTCTGCACGCGCGCGTTTGGCGGCGCGAGCTCGCGGCCGCCGACACGCTCGTCGGAGAGTTGCTCGATGCGTTGCCGGCTCGGGCTGCGCTCCTCGTGACCGCGGATCACGGGCAGGTGCACCTCGAGCCTGATTCGTGGATCGCGGTCGACGACCTCGCGCCGATGACGACGGCTATGGCAGGCGACGGGCGATTCCGGTACCTGCACGCGCGCAAGGGCGCCGCGCGTGAGCTGCTCGCCGCCGCGCGCGAGACGGTCGGCTCGCGTGCGTGGGTCTGGTCACGCGCGGAGTTGCTCGACGAGGGTGTGATGGGCGAGGGCGCGACCGGATCGGTTCCCGGACGCATCGGCGACGTCGTACTGGCCGCGCGCGACGCGATCGCGTTCGTGGATCCGGCGCTTCCCGGCGAGGCCCGGTTGCGGTCGGGACACGGCTCGCTCACTCCTGACGAGATGCTCGTTCCGCTGGTCGCCGCGTTCGGGCGGGGCTGACAAGGGGTCACCGGATCGGGGCTGGGCGCGACCCTGGCAGCCCGCCGGGACGGCGCGGTAGGGTAATCACACTCATGTGATTATCAACAGGGCTGTCCACAGGGACAGACCGAACTGTTGATATCCCGGCTTTGGGGGCGGAGACCTGACCGACTCGTTCGTTCATCTGCATCTCCACACCGAGTACTCGATGCTCGACGGCGCATCGCGTATCGGCGAGGTCGTCGCGGCAGCGGCCGCCGACGGTCAGCCTGCGGTCGGGATCACCGATCACGGGAACATGTACGGCGTGCTCCCGCTGTACGAGGCGGCGCGCGCGGCCGGGATCAAGCCGGTGATCGGGATGGAGGGATATTTCACCAACACGTCGCGCTTCGACCGCCCGAAGCGGTCGGAGCACGAGATCTTCCACCTCACGATGCTCGCCGAGACGAACGTGGGCTACCGAAACCTCATCAAGGTGACGAGCGCCGCATACCTCGACGGCTACTACTACAAGCCCCGTACCGACTGGGAGCTGCTCGAGCGGCACCACACGGGCATCACCGCCACGACCGGCTGCCTGGGCGGCCTCGTCTCCCAGCTCATCTTGAAGGACGAGCCCGATGCCGCCCTCGAGGCCGCCTCGCGGTTCCAGGACATCTTCGGCCGCGAGCACTTCTTCGTCGAGCTCCAAGATCATGGCATCGACGACGACGCGCGCGTCATCCGTCCGCTCCTCGAGATCGCGCGTAAGTTGCGCGCACCGCTGCTCGCGACGAACGACAGCCACTACACGCACAAAGAGGACGCGATCGCGCACGACGCGTTGCTCTGCGTGCAGACCGGCGCGCTGCAGAGCGACCCGAAGCGCTTCAAGTTCGACGGCGACGACTTCTACATCAAGAGCGCGGCAGAGATGCGCGCGCTGTTCGCCGAGGCCCCCGACGCGTGCGACAACACCTTGCTGATCGCCGAGCGCGCCGACGTCGAGCTCGAGTTCGGTCAGGCCGTGCTGCCCGCCTTCCCGGTACCCGAAGGCCAGGACGAGAACTCCTACCTGCGCGAGCTCACGATGGAGGGCGCCAAGGAGCGCTACGGAACGACACCGGCTCCGCATGTCATCGAGCGCATCGAGTACGAGCTCGACGTGATCAAGTCGATGGGTTTCCCCGCGTACTTCCTCGTCGTCTGGGACCTCGTCCGGCACGCGAAGTCACGCGGCATCCGTGTCGGCCCTGGCCGCGGGAGCGCCGCGGGCTCGTGCGTCGCCTACTGCCTGCGCATCGTCGACAGCGACCCGATCAAGAACGACCTGCTCTTCGAACGGTTCCTCAATCCGGGTCGCAAACAGATGCCCGACATCGATATGGACTTCGACTCGCGGTACCGATCGGAGATGATTCGCTACGCCGCCGAGAGGTACGGCAACGATCACGTCGCCCAGATCATCACCTTCTCGACGATCAAGGCCCGGGCCGCGGTGCGCGACGCGGCGCGCGTCCTCGGCTACCCGTATGCAGTCGGCGACAAGATAGCCAAGCTCATGCCGCCGCTCATCATGGGCCGTGACACGCCGCTGCACGCGTGTCTCACACCGAACGACCGCTGGTCCGACGGCTACAAGATGGCGGGCGACCTCCGGACGCTGTACGACGCCGATCCGGATGCCAAGAAGGTCATCGACGTTGCCACCGGACTCGAGGGACTCCGGCGTCAGGACGGCATCCACGCCGCCGCGGTCGTGATCACACGCGAACCGCTCACGGAGTACCTGCCGATCCAGCGCAAGCCCGAGCCCGGTACGCCGCTCGAGGAAGCGCCGATGGTGACGCAGTACGAGATGCACGGCGTCGAGGATCTCGGCCTCCTGAAGATGGACTTCCTCGGCCTGCGCACGCTCGACGTCATGGAGATCGCGCTCGACTTGATCCAGCAGACGACCGGCAGCCGTCCCGACATCGACTCGCTCCCGCTCGACGACCAGAAGACCTTCGAGCTCTTGCGGAATGCGGAGACGATCGGCGTGTTCCAGCTCGAAGGCGGCCCCATGCGATCGCTCCTGCGCTCGCTCGCGCCCACGAGCTTCGACGACGTCTCCGCGCTCATCGCGTTGTACCGGCCGGGACCCATGGCGCAGAACTGGCACACCGAGTACGCGGAGCGCAAGAACGCGCGCCGCCCAGTGGTCTACGACCATCCCGACCTCGAAGAGATCCTCGCTCCCACATTCGGGCTGATGATCTACCAAGAGCAGCTCATGCGCGTCTCCCAGAAACTCGCGGGCTATTCGCTCGAAGAGGCCGAAAACCTGCGCAAAGCGACCGGAAAGAAGATCCGCGACCTGATTGTCAAGGAGCGTTCGAAGTTCGTCGCCGGCTGCGTCCGCAACGGCCACTCGAAGGAATTCGCCGAGTCGTACTTCGACAAGATCGAGCCGTTCGCCGACTACTCGTTCAACAAGTCGCATTCGGTCGGCTACGGGTTCATCACGTACCAGACGGCCTGGCTCAAGGCGAACTTCCCGGTGCAGTACCTCGCGGCGCTGCTGACCAGCGTGAGGACGAACCTCGACAAGGCGGCCGTCTACCTCGGAGAATGCCGGCAACTCGACATCCCGGTGCTCGTCCCCGACGTGAACGCCTCGTACAGCGACTTCTCGTGCGAGGGTCGCGCGATCCGCTTCGGCCTGTCCGCGGTTCGCAACGTGGGCGAGGGCGTTTCGCACCTGCTCATCGAAGAGCGCGAGCGCAGCGGTCCGTACACCGACTTCCACGACTTCTGCGACCGCGTCGACCCCGGGGTGCTCAACAAGCGCACCGTCGAGTCGTTGATCAACGGCGGCGCATTCGACTCACTCGGCCACCCGCGCAAGGGGCTTCTCAACGTGTTCGAGGCCGTCGTCGACGCGGCGCTCCGTCGCCGCCGCGAGCGGGAGGCGGGAACGATGAGCCTCTTCGACCTCGGCGGCGAGGCGGCCGCCGACGCGCCGGTGTTCGACGACAGGCTCGTGATCCCCGACGTCGAGTTCGACAAGGCCGAGCGCCTGCGGGCGGAAAAGGACATGCTCGGGCTGTACGTGAGTGATCACCCGCTCATGGGGGTCGAGCAGGCATTGCGGCGATTGGTCGAATGCTCGATCGCGGAGCTGAACGATCTCGACGACGGCGCGATGCGTACCGTGGCCGGCGTCGTGACCGCGCTGCAGCGCAAGTACACCAAGCGCGGCGACCTCATGGCTACGTTCGTCCTCGAGGACCTTGCTGCGGCCATCGAGGTGATGGTCTTCCCGAAGACCATGCTGACCTACGGCGAGATGCTGACGCCCGACGCGATCGTCACGGTGCGCGGGCGCGTCGACGGGCGCGACGAGACGCCGAAGCTCATGGCGATGGAGATCACGCGCCCGGAAGTGCACGTCGACAAGGGGCCCCCCGTGAAGCTGCGGGTCAAGTCGGCCGCGCTCACCGACGACCGGGTGCAACGCCTGCGAGAGATCCTCGGCGCGAATCCGGGCGAGAGCCCGGTCATGCTCACGCTCATCGGCCCCGACAAGGAGATCGATCTCCGTCTGGGCGACGAGTTCCGCTGCGACGCGCGCAACGGGCTTTTCGCCGAGCTTCGCATCCTGTTCGGCGCCGACTGCATCGGTTGAGCTCCTGCCGGGCCCGACGGCCCGATCGGTAGGATCTCCGGATGCGCATCGGAATTTTGGGGGCGACAGGGCCCGCCGGCGGCGGTTTGGCGGCGCGGTTGGCGAGCGTCGGGCACGAGGTGTTGTTCGGGTCGCGCGCGGTCGAGAAGGCGCGCAGCGCAGTCGACGAGCTCGAGAAGCGCTGGGGCGACCGGGTCTCCGGCCGTCTCATCGCATGCGACAACGCGTGGGCGTGCGACGCGCCGGTCGTGATCCTTGCAGTGCACGCGGAGTCGGCAATACCGACGGTGCACGAGCACGCCGACCGGCTCCCGGGGAAGATCGTCGTTTCGATGGCGAACAACCTCGTCAAGCACGGCAACGAGTTCAACGCGGTGCTGCCGCCGCACGGCTCGGTCGCGGCCGAGATCCAGGCGCTGTTGTGGCGTTCTCGCGTCTGCACGGGATTCCATCTCGTGCCGGCGGCCGAATTCGCCGCGCTCGATCACGAGATGGAGAGCGATGTGGTGGTGCTCGGTGACGACGACGACGCGAAGAACACGGTGATGGACATCACGAGCAGCATCCCGCGCCTGCGCCCGCTTGACGGCGGCTCACTGCGCAACGCGGTCGGCATGGAAACGTTCGCCGCCGTGCTACTCACGATCAACGTGCGTCACAAGATGCGGGCGAGCCTGCGGCTCACTTCCGTCTAACGCCCGGGGGCGGCCGCGACGCGAACGGGCACTAGGGTTCGGTTGTGACGATACGTCTCTACGACACCGCCCGGCGGGCGGTCGTGCCCTTCGAGCCGCCCGACGTCGTGCGCATGTACGTCTGCGGGATCACGCCCTACGACTCGACCCATCTCGGGCATGCCGCGACCTATCTCACGTACGACCTGTTGATCCGGCGGCTCGAGGAGCTCGGCCACAAGGTCAACTACGTCCGCAACATCACCGACGTCGACGATTCGATCCTGCCGAAGGCTCGGGAGCTCGGCGTGCCGTACCTCGACCTCGCCGAAGCCGAGATGTCGCGCTTTCACAACGACATGGATGCCCTGGAGATGCGCGCGCCCGATACCGAGCCGCGCGCGACCGAGTCGATCGAACAGATCATCGAGCTCGTCGGTCGTCTACTCGAATCGGGGAACGCCTACCTGACCCACGGCACGGCCTATTTCGACGTCTCGACATTCCCGAGGTACGGCGAGCTCTCGCACTATTCCCACGACGCCATGGTGCGCCTCGCGCGCGAGCGGGGCGGCAACCCGGACGACCCGCACCGGCGGCAGCCGCTCGACTTCGTGCTCTGGCAGCCGTCGCTCCACGACGAGCCGGCCTGGCGCGCGCCCTTCGGCGTCGGGCGGCCCGGCTGGCACATCGAATGCTCGGCGATGGCGATGCACGAGCACGGCCCGACCCTCGATCTTCACGGCGGCGGGACCGACCTCATCTTCCCGCATCACGAATGCGAGATCGCGCAGAGCGAGAGCCTCACCGGCAAGCCGTTCGTGCGGCACTGGCTGCACTCTGCGATGGTCAACTACGAGGGCGAGAAGATGTCGAAATCACTCGGCAACCTGGTCTTCGTCGACGAGCTCGTAAAGGTCGCCGATCCGCGTGCGGTCCGGCTCGGGCTCATGCGCCATCACTATCGCCACAGTTTCGAGTGGTACCGCACCGACCTCGAAGAAGGAACCGCACTCCTGCATCGCCTCCTTGCGGCGGCGGAGCGCAAGTCGGGCCCCGACCCTCGCGCGTTCGCGCAACGAGTGCGCGACGCGATCGACGACGACCTCGACGCACCGCGCGCGCTCGACGCGCTCGACGACCTCGCGAGCGCGATTCTGTCGGGCGGCGACGATCCGACCGCGCGCACCGTGCTGTGCGAGCTCGGGCGCCTGCTCGGTGTCGATCTCGAGCGACCGGTGTCGGTCGGCGCGAGCTGACGACCCGGGCCCCGCGGGGCCAAATGGACCCGAGAATTGCCGGGCTCGTTGCTAGCCTCGACGCGCGGCGCGGCTGATCTTCCGCGCTCGCCACACCTTGGGTCCGTCGCCGACGATAGAGAAACGATGAGCGAGCAGATCACGGTCACGCTTCCGGACGGATCGAGTAGGGAGTACGCGTCCGGAACGACGGCA